>NZ_JBFXHJ010000008.1:0-26560 GCF_050177135.1 Methanomethylovorans sp. | reverse complement strand
AGATCAATAAGAAGATAGGCCTTACAGTACTTGTGGAAGGTATGGTTGCCAAGGGTGACGAGGTGGTGCTGCTATGTTTCATGCCGCACTCAGAACTGTCCTTTAAGTTCAACATGGCATTTCCACTCGCTATCAGTATAGTGAAGATCGCAGAAGCTAACGGAGGACGCATCTACACATCCGGGCTGTACTTTGCGAAAAACGCTGACAAGGTTTTCGGGGATAAACTGACCAAGATCCAGGAACTTAAAAAGCAGGTTGATCCAAAGGACATAATGAACCCTGAAACACTGACCGGAAAAACCCTGATGAAGACAGGACTTTCCATGGCAAAGAGCTTTGAGCCCCTGGCCCGTTTCGTAGGTAATCGCTCCAGTGTCGGTGCACATGAGTTCACCGACCAGAAAGGTATACCTGGTGATGTGCTATCCCATGCCTACACCTGTGCCCAGTGTGGTTACTGTGTGCGCGAGTGTGACCAGTACTACGGCAGGGGCTGGGAATCCCAGTCCCCCCGAGGAAAGTGGTTCTTCCTGAAAGAATACATCGCAGGCAGAGCGGAGCTGGATCAGGAACAGGTGGATACCTTCCTGGCCTGTACCACTTGTGAGATGTGTGACCATTACTGTCAGCTTGACCTACCCATAGAGCGTTCCTGGATGACGCTTCGGGAGAATTTTGTCCAGAAGAAGAAGATGATGACCATCCCGCCATTTGAGATCATGGCACAGAGCCTTGAAAAGGAAAGGAACATCTGGGCCAATTACAGGAAGGACAGGGATGGCTGGCTGCCCAACGATATCCGTGCCAAGATAAAGGATAAGGCAGAGATAGCCTATTTTGCAGGATGCACGGCATCATTTGTGGAAAAGGATGTGGCTGTGGGTGCTGTACGCCTTCTTGACGAAGCAGGTATAGAGTTCACATACCTAGGCGACAAAGAAGCATGCTGCGGAATCCCTATGCTTGTGGCCGGGAAATGGGATATCTTTGAGAAAATAATGAAGATGAACACTGCAAATATGCAGAAAAGGGGAGTGAAGACGGTTGTTACTTCATGTCCTGCCTGTCTGCTTATGTGGAGTACTCTCTATCCGCAGTGGGCCAAGAAGCTGGGTATGCGATATGACATTGAAGCAAAACATTATTCAGAAGTGCTGATGGATAAGCTGGATGTGCTGAAGCCGAAGTTCAAAGTCCCATTGAACAAGGTTGTCGCGTGGCATGATTCATGTCACATTGGCAGGGCTGGATCAGGTGTGTATGAGCCACCCCGCGAATTGCTCAAGGCCATCCCAGGTGTGCAGTTCAGGGAAATGGAGCATAACAGAGAGAAAGCACTTTGTTGCGGTTCCGTGGTAACGCTTATCGATGAACCGAAGGTTGCAGGTAAGATAGGAAATGTGCGTCTGCAGGAGGCCGTTGCCCAGGATGCAGACATAATGGCCGCTCTCTGTCCATGCTGCATGGTGCAATTCAGGATAGCAGCAAGGGATAACAATGTTAACCTGGAGATCCAGGACCTTGGTGCACTTGCAGCCCGCAGCCTGGGATATGACATTCCTGATACCACGAATGTTGCTCTTACCGCATGGGCAACATTCGACAAGATGATAGATCTCATGTTGCCTGAGAACATGACCGAGATGATGGTGGAGCTGCTGCCTGATATGATAGAAGCGATGCCTTCGTACATGCAGGCAATGATGAAGACGGTCAAATATGTACCAGGAATGGATGCGCTCATGAAACCCATGATGCCGAGGATGATGCCTTTGCTCATGCCCTCGTTGATGCCGAAGGTCATGCCAAAGATGCTCAAGGCAGTGGAAAAAAGAGTACCAATGCCGGATTATATGCTGGAGCAGATGCCTGACCTCATGCCTGCTGCAATGACAAACCTGATGCCCAACATGCTTCCGCAGATCGCACCCATGCTGACACCGAAGATGATAGAGTACATCAAGGCACATTGAAAGATGCAATGATGTAAATTGCATTTGGAAAAGGCAGGGGAAGAATAAATTCGAATAGGCTTTAATTAAAAAGCCTGTTCTTTTTTGTAGACGTGACTCCCTATTTCTTTGTAATATCAGATATAGATGCAATAAATTTGACTCCAACTATGCATACAGATACTAACATGTGATAGAATTACTTTGTACATCCCTTCTTAAAATTTAACTTATTTTTGAAACTTTTGAACACCAACATATAAATAGCCTGAATCTAATATTTTATAAACGAGTAGGATTTTATAAGGAGTGGAGAATATGGACCTAATAGGATTAGCTGTTTTGTTCCTGATACTTGCCGTTGTTGCATATGTATTGGGAGCACGCGGAATTGCCGGAATGTCGATGCAGGTTGCCAAGTGGCTTGTGATCATCTTTATAATACTGGCAATAGTGACGTTCTTCCTGTAACAGATGCCATAGAAGAGATACCTTAGCAGGATATCCCCTTCCATGAACAGTTCCGGGAATATACTACCAGAAAGTATCTTTAGATTATTTTTTGGAATATACCTTTTGAGGCTGTCTAATTAGAACTTCAGTTTAAAACCCATTCTTTTTTTCATTAACTCCACTCCTTTTTTTTGGGGGGGATTGGTAGCTATAAATACCATAAATGAAAATGCACAGTAACAATTCCAACACAGAGCATAACTAATTGCAGGGGACTGGAAATATATGCACAAACTACATTTTTCAATCGTTATCAATAAGCAAAAAGAGCATGTTTGGAACACTATGCTCGATATAGATACCTATCGGCTATGGGCGGAAGTATTTGCTCCCGGTTCAAATTATGTCGGTGACTGGAGTCAAGGAAGCAAAATGCTTTTCAGGGCTTCTGATGAGATGTCAGGCATGGTGAGCCGAATAAAAGAAAACAAACCATATCAGTACCTCTCTATTGAGCACATTGGCATTGTGCAGGATGGGAAAGAAGACACTTCAAGCAAAGCGGCGAAAGAATGGGCCGGAGCACTTGAAAATTACACATTTAAAGAAATAGACGGCACAACCGAGGTGTTGGTGGATATAGATATAGAGGACGAATACAAGGAGATGTTCCAGGAAATGTGGCCTAAAGCACTGCAAAAGCTCAAAGAACTGGCGGAGAAATAGAACTTATCTGTTATAGTATCTGCTACGGAATAAGGCGATACTTAAGGAGGCTATCACATTAGCTCCTTAGATTTCTGTTCTAATTAGATGATTTCCTTTTGCTGCCATAGAATCGCCGAATTATTTAAATATAATCGAATGTGATGATATGCTATAAGATGGGGCACACGGACAAAATACCTTTGTCCCAGACGGCTTTTTTACGTTGAACCTAATCATAAAGAGACGTATCAGACCATGTCTTTGAACAATATAATAATCAGAGGAGCTAAGGAGCACAACCTGAAGAATATAGACCTGACACTGCCCAGAGATAAGCTCATTGTTATTACGGGACTCAGTGGTTCCGGTAAATCGTCCCTTGCTTTTGACACTATCTATGCCGAGGGACAGCGCAGGTATGTGGAATCATTGTCAGCCTACGCCCGGCAGTTCCTTGGACTTATGGAGAAACCTGATGTCGAATATATAGAGGGGTTATCCCCGGCCATCTCCATCGAACAGAAGACCACAAGCAAGAACCCCAGGTCAACTGTGGGTACTGTTACCGAGATATATGATTACCTGAGGCTTTTGTACGCCCGAATAGGCATTCGCCACTGCCCTGATTGCGGAAGGATCATTGAACCCCAGAGCGTGGACCAGATCGTAGACAGCATAATGAACATCAAAGAAGGCTCAAAGGTCCATATTCTGGCTCCCCTGGTAAGAGAGAGAAAAGGAGAATACAAGAAGCTGCTTGCTGACCTGTTGGCAGATGGTTTTTCAAGGGTGCGTATTGACGGGGAGATCTACTCGCTTGAAGAAGCAAAGGACATTGAGCTTGGCAGATATAACAAACATAACATCGATATCGTTGTTGACAGGCTTGTCATAAAGGAAGGCATCCGGGAAAGACTTGCTGAAGACGTGGAAACTTCTCTCGCAAAGAGTGGAGGCACCATGACAATACAAATACTCGAAGGCGAAGAACTTACCTTCAGCGAGAAAATGGCCTGCCCGGAATGCGGCACAGGTTTTGAGGATCTTGAACCCTCCGCATTCTCATTCAACAGTCCCCAGGGAGCCTGCCCGGAATGTCACGGGCTGGGTACTTCCATGGAGTTCGACCCGGATCTGATCGTACCTGACAAAACCCTGAGCCTGCGGGAAGGCGCAGTGGAGCCCTGGAGCACAGCTGATGGTTATTACATGCAGTCATTGGAATCCCTGGCAAAGCACATGGGATTTTCCATGGACACGCCATACGAGAAACTGCCTGAAAAGGTAAAGCATGTGATAATGTATGGCACTCATGAGCATATACCCTACATACATGTGGGCCGCACCGGAGGCATATGGCAGCACACTGGCAGATTCAAAGGAGTTATTGCCAATATATCCAAAACCTATGAGAACACAGAATCCGAGAACACGAAAGAAAAGATGACACGGTACATCAGTACCAAACCATGCCTGGTGTGCAATGGAAAAAGACTGAAGCCTACAAGCCTTGCGGTCACTATTGACGGAAAGAATATAATCGATATAACAGACATGTCCGTTGAGGAAACTCTGTACTTCTTCCAGAATGTGGAAACAAAGCTCAATGACAGGGAATACACAATTGCCCGCCTGATATTGAAGGAGATTAAGGCAAGACTGGGGTTCCTTATGGATGTGGGCCTAGACTATCTCACACTGAGCAGGCCGGCAGCCACACTATCTGGAGGAGAGGCACAGCGTATTCGCCTAGCCACACAGATAGGTTCCAGCCTCATGGGAGTGCTATATATTCTGGACGAGCCCAGCATAGGGCTGCACCAGAGAGATAATCTGAGGCTTATCAATACACTGAAACACCTGCGCGACATAGGGAACACTGTCCTGGTGGTGGAGCATGACGAGGAAACTATAGAAAGCGCTGACCATGTTGTGGACATGGGGCCCGGGGCCGGTATCCACGGAGGCGATATAGTTGCAGAAGGCACCCCACAGCAGATCATAGAGAACAAGGACTCGCTCACAGGAAAATACATGAGCGGTGAACTTAGCATAGAGGTTCCGAAAAAACGGCGAAAACCCACCGGCAAGCTCACTCTTTACGGTGCCCGCGAGAACAATCTCAAAGACCTGGATGTGGAATTCCCTCTTGGAATAATGGTATGTGTTACGGGCGTGTCGGGTTCCGGAAAAAGCACGCTTATCAATGAAACCCTTAACAAAGTGCTGGCAAAGGAACTCAACCGGGCCAGGGAAAGACCAGGCAAATATGGATCGATCAGCGGACTGGAACAGGTAGATAAAGTGATCACGATCGACCAGTCACCTATTGGCAGAACCCCGCGGTCCAATCCTGCTACTTACACCAACCTGTTCACACCCATAAGGGAATTGTTCTCCCAGACAAAACTTGCAAAAGCAAGGGGATATCAGGCCGGAAGGTTCAGCTTCAACATACGGGGAGGCAGATGTGAAGCGTGTTCCGGGGATGGTACCATCACCATAGAGATGAATTTCCTGCCTGACGTATACGTGCCTTGCGAAGTGTGCCATGGCAAGCGGTACAACCGTGAAACCCTCGAAGTCACTTATAAGGACCGCAACATAGCGGATGTGCTGGATATGACGGTGGAAGAGGCTTTAGAATTCTTTGAGAATGTACCGGCCATCCAGCGCAAGCTTCAGACCCTGTATGACGTGGGTCTGGGTTACATAAAAGTCGGACAATCCTCAACTACATTATCCGGTGGCGAAGCGCAGCGTGTCAAGCTTGCCACGGAACTTAGTAAACGTTCCACTGGCAAAACAGTGTATATTCTGGATGAACCCACAACCGGACTGCATTTCCATGACGTGAAGAAGCTACTGGAAGTACTGCAGCAACTGGTTGATAGCGGGAACACAGTTATAGTCATCGAACATAACCTGGATGTCATTAAGACCTCTGACTGGATCATCGACCTTGGACCCGAAGGCGGGGAAAAAGGTGGACAAGTCATAGTCCAGGGAACACCCGAGAAAGTCGCACAAAATGAAATATCCTATACCGCTGAATTCCTCAGACGCATTCTGAACAAAAAGAAATCATTCAAAGGTTTAGAAATTCATTGAGCATTTGCTCGAAGAGAAGAAGTTCAGCTTCTCTTCAGCTTCTCAAAAACAGCTTCAACCTGTTCAACTGCTGTTCCTATATATCTATCCGGATCTACTAGGCTGTTAATATCCTCTTCAGTAAGGTAATTCGCAACATCAGTTTTTGACAGCAAGACTTCCTTGAAGTGCTTTCCTGTTTCATGAGCTTCCATGGCACTGGAACGTACGATCTCATGGGCTTCCTGACGACCGACACCGCGTTTTGCAAGTTCTATCATCACAGCCTCGCCCATGTTCAGACCCCGGAGCAGGTTGAGGTTACGGCGGATGTTCTCCGGATAGAACCTGAGGTTCTCTATAACGCCTATACCCAGTTTGATAATATGGTCTGTGAGCACACATGCTTCCGGGAATACGATCCTTTCACATGAGGAATTGGTGAGATCACGTTCATCCCATAGGGTATTGTTCAAAAGTTCAGGTTCCACCATGGCACGTACGATCCTTGCAAGACCACATATCTGTTCGGATTTGATGGGATTGCGCTTGTGAGGCATTGTGGAGGATCCTACCTGTTTTTTCCTGAAGCTCTCCTCTACTTCAGCGATCTCCGTTCTTTGGAGGGAACGTATCTCTACGCCTATTTTATCAAGAGTTGTTACAGTGTTGGCCATCCACATGACAAATTCAGCATGCCTGTCACGCTGTATGATCTGGTTGGACACGTCCACAGAACCTATCTCAAGATATTGCATCACACGTTTCTGTATCTCTATTCCATCCTTGCCAAAAGCTGCCTGAGTACCTACGGCACCGGTCATCTGCCCTACCAGCAGCCGAGGTTTAAGCTGTTCCAGACGTTCGATATGACGTGCAACTTCAGAAGCCCAGATTGCAAATCTCAGGCCATATGTTGTAGGCACACCTATCTGTCCGTGTGTCCTTGCCGCACATACTGTATGCTTGTGAGCATCAGCCTGCATGAGCAACACATCCAACAGCCTGTGCATTTTGTCCTCCAGAATCTGTACAGCTTCCTTTAACTGAAGACCCGTGGCAGTATCAAGGATGTCATTGGAAGTGGCACCGAAATGTACCCATTTACCGGCATCTCCCTGACATTTTTCTGATATACCGATCACCACGGCCATCATATCATGGTGGATCTCATCCTCTATCTCCTTCACACGATCCAGCTCTACAAGACCTGTACTGGCAGATATGATATCGGCAGCTTTCTTAGGGATCAGACCTATATCTGCTTCAGCTTTAGCAAGTGCGGCTTCTACCATCATCAGTTTATGAAGGCGGTTGTCTTCGCTCCAGACAAATTTCATCTCTTCTGTACCGTAACGATATTCAATTGGGTGAATGGCCATCTATAGATTCTCCTGAAGTTGTTTTCACGGTCTCTCTGACGTATAGTAAGTCTGAATCAATAAATATGCTTTGAGTGGCAATCACTCTGCAATTAATGGAGGTCTGAAAAAAAGACAATGGCAGACCTATAAGTCTTCTGCCATCAATTTCCCGGACTGAAGGAGGGACTCTGAACTGGTTGAAGCTCATATCCAACGCTTCCGTTCTGTTGTTGAGAAGTGGTATTATCTTCCGGATACCACCTTGAAGGAAGCTGGTAATCCAGATATTCACTGTACATTGTGGGAAGGAAGAACTGTGTTCCACGGTCCTTTAATGCTGCTTCAAAGCCTGGATCAATGGATTCCAGTGTCTGCTTGCATATCTCAGCCTCCTCAGATTTACCTATCCTATACAGAGCGAATCGCTTGTTGTAAAGTGCTGATGTGCAGGCAGGATCAATAGCAAGAGCGTTATCATAGCAGGATATAGCTGTTTCGACCTGACCCATTACATTGAATATGAAACCCTTGTTGTACCAGGCAGTGACACACATGGGATCCAGTTCAAGGGTTTTGTTATAATAAGAAATTGAACCCTTATAGCTGCTGACAAGATATGAAATAGTACCCTTATGGTACATTGCAGACACGGATGTGGGATCAATTGCCAGCACCTTATCATATTCTGCCAGAGCTTGCTGATAGTTTCCTTGCAGGTAGAAGGAGAAGGCTTTTGTTCCCATTATCAGGGTGTCCGAGGGATCCAACTGGAGCAACTGATCATAGCAAGCGATAGCATCATCGTATCTGCCCATCCTGTCAAGTGCCAAACCCTTATGATAGATAGCATCCGTGTTCTGGGGCTGCTTTGCAAGAATCTGATCATAACTACCTATAGCCCTGTCAAATTGTCCAAGCTTCTCGTACGCTGCACTCTGCTTATAAAGGATACTGACATTACCAGGATCTGTCTCAAGTGCCTTATCATAAGAAGATGCTGCATCCGGATATTTTTCAAGTGCATAGTAGACATCACCACGATCACATAAAGCCTGAGAGTTCTTTGGATCTATGGATAGAACAGCGTTTGCGTATTGGAGCGCTTGTTCATAAGAGCCTGTACTGGAAAGCACACGCCCTTTCTGCAGCATGGCAGGAGTGTTCTGAGGCTCAAGAGCAAGCACATTGTCAAAGCACATCAATGCTCTATCCGTATCACCGGTACTGAAAGAAACAACTCCCAGAGAATACCATCCAGGGGAGTAGGAAGGATCGAACGTCACGGCATTCTCGTAGCATTCAATAGCCCACAGGTCCATCCCGACTTCCATCAAGGCTGAGCCTTTATCGCACAGGACTTTGACAGCCATCGGATCAAGCATAAGGGCTTTGTCAAAGCAAGCGATAGCCTCATCGTAATTACCAATGTTCTGATAGGAAATACCCTTAGCGTCCCATACATCAACAGAATTCACAGTAAACGATTCCATTTGGGGTTCATCGTCATTGTTGATCGATCTTACCACAATGCCGGATGCTTCATTATTACCCAGGGGAGAGAGAACTAGACCTTTGAAGATCTGGAACATCGTAGCTTTATCAGTTCCCTTTCTGTCCATGTTTTCAGCTGCATTGTCCGCTTTTATAAGATTATTATCTATATTTATACGGAAATTAGCTTCCGTATAGCCCGGACTTAATGCAAGTGTCTGCTCATACGCAGAAATGGCTTCTTCGTATTTTCCAAGTTTGTCGAGAACTGTACCTTTACGATACCATATATCTGCAGATTCCGGATGCATTTCCAACAATTTGTTATAAGTGTTGAGTGCCTCCGTGTATCTTCCCATGGTTTCAAGGTTAGAAGCTTTTGCATATAGAGCAGCAGAAAACCCAGGATCCTCTTTTATGGCTTTATCATAACTTTTTATGGCATCTACTGGCCGCCCGAGCTTGTCAAGGTCCATGCCTCTCTCAAACCATACTCTTGCACAAGACTCTTCATTGAGGGCTTTGCTATAGCTAGTAACTGCTTCTTCATACTTTTGGAGCATATCAAAAGCTCTTGCACGATTGTACCATACTATTGCAAAGCTGGGTTCGAGTTCTGTTACCCTGTCATAGGATGATATCGCATCCTCATAGTTACCAAGTTTATAAAAAGCCGTACCTTTATTGTACCATATATGCGCCGAATCGGTTTTGAATTGAGGGGATTCAGTATAACATTCCATTGAATTGACTTCATCTATAAAGAGGTAAGAGGATATATCTGCTACATACAAACCGCTCAGACCATCGGGATTTAACTGCAGTGCACGATCATAACATTCTATTGCTTCAGAATATCTCCCCAGAGAATCTAAATTCCTTCCTTTCTTATTCCATGCAGTTGCATTTTGAGGGTCAAGCGCAAGCACCTGATCATAACAGTTAATGGCATCAGCGTATTGTCCCAGATTATCATAACTCTGTGCCTGAAGATACCAGGCATCTATATTGTAAGGATCCTGGGAAAGAAGAATATTATATGCTTCTATAGCTGAAGCGTGATCTCCAAGAGTAACTGCTGATCTTGCTTTTCCAGACAATGCTTCAGCATTGAGAGGCTCAAGCTTCAGAACATTGTCATAATCTGCCATGGCCTTTTCGTGTTCACCAATAGCTTCATAAGCAGCTGCCCTTGCAAACCAGATTTCAGGGTCATCTGGAACCATTGTCAGAGCTGTGTCAAAAGATGTAATGGAGTCGTTGTACCTTCCTACCTGTAAATAGGAATAACCCGTATCATACATGGAATTTGCATATTTTGAGAAAATGTTAAGTATCTGGTCATAACAAACCATGGCCTCGTCATGCCTTCCAAGACCATCAAGGGATTTGCCTTTGTGATAGACCAGTTTAATATATTCAACATCAAAAGTTGTAACATTATTATCATTTAAAGCAGAGTCATTTGAAGAAAAAGTTTCAGATTGACCTGAAGATTGTGAATACTGCACATCGAACTCTTCAAGAGAAGTTTCATAAATAATTAGGGACTCATTATATCTGCCTAAAGCCTCCAGCATAATACCTTTTTTGTAAAGGATCTCACTGGAATTTGATTTCCTATCCAAAATGGCTTCATAGGAATCTAGGGCAGCCTGAGGATTTCCCATGAGGTATTGTGTTTCAGCCTTATTCTCAAGGATCTCTATTGATTGAGGATCGAGTTCCAGGGCCTGGTCAAATAACTTAAGGGCTTCCGTATAGGAACCGTTACGACTCATTTCAAGACCCTGATCATTGAACGACCTTGCCTCATAACCCATACCATTAGCGCACGGAGTAAAAAGCAAAACCAACATCACTAATGCGCAAGCTGAAAGGAATAACTTGTTTAATGCCATCTGAATACCTGTCAGGAAATTCTAGTAATTATAACCTTATTGCGTTATGTTAGATAAGATTTTTGTTCTTTTTGAAACGAACAGATTATGCACTGTTACATAGTCCAATTGCTAATGCATCTTACTAGGATAAGACACGCGTGATATAAATAAATTATCTGGTTAAAATAATAAAGTTGATTAAAATATTTTAACGCCAATTTTACCAAAACTCTTCTCTGTTCATGATATCCCTACCCTATATCATAAAAAGATATTCGAAAACACATCATACTGAACTAATAACATATACAAGCAGGTACCTGCGAAAATGCTGAGCATTGCATTTCTTTTCCATACATGCAGGACTATGATCACTATTATTGTAAAAAGTTCCGGAACTCCATAGGGGAACTGAAACCATTGTGTATCCTTCAGACAATAAAGAACAAGCAGTAAAAGGATCATAGGTGGAAGTTTCTTTTCAATAACAGACAATAATTCAGGAGGCTCTGCTGACTTGAAAAGAACAAAAGGCAATGCCCTTGTGAAGAATGTAGCAACAGCTACAACTGTTATCACAGCAAGCATATGAAACATTCCATAGGTCAGAGACCACCCTCCTGATCAGCATCGGCCATTGGTGCAGAGGTGCGTTTAGCCTGCATAATTTTCTCATGTGCCAGCAGAATGAGCGTTCCAATTATAATTGAAACTATAAGCATGTTTTGAGGACTAAATAGCACAATGGAGACCACACCTGCACCTACAGCGGCTATAAAGGGAAAAAATGCCTTCGAATGGTAGTACTGCTCAATGGTCAACACCACGAATAATGCAGTTAGCACAAAAGCCATACCTTCCATATCAATGTCAAGCACTGACCCCAGTATAGCTCCAATGACAGATCCTGTGATCCAATAAAAGTGGTTCAGGATAGCTATATAAAAATAAAAATCGATTTTTGAGGCTCTGTCGGGAACCTTTGTAGTCGTAAGCAGGGCATATGTTTCATCAGTAAGTGCAAAAATGAGATATGTTTTAAATCTGCCCACATCAGAGAACTTCTCAAGCATTGAAATACCGTAAAATGAATGCCTGAGATTAATAAGAAGTGTGAGGATCAGGAACTCCATAAGCCCTGCCCCTGCCGCCAGCAATGCTACAGATATGAACTGTACTGATCCGGCATATATAAAAACACTCATTAAAAAAGAATAGCTCCAGTGGTATCCTGCTCCTGTAAGCAAGAAACCAAAAGCGATCCCTAGCGGGATATAACCAAGGAGTACAGGAAAAGTGATCTTGATAGCACTTAGGAAGAGCTCTTTACTATAATGTTCCATGATACCAAACACTATTCAGATCTCAATTACTATAATGTAGCTCGTAGCTGAAGAATAGAATGCTGAATGAATGGCATCTTAGTTAACTTTATTGGGTTTGAACTTGGCGAACATTAAATTTTGTTCGCCAAAACGCATAATCTTTCAATTACATCACATGGCATCTTTCTGTGCCTTTGTGAAGTATTCGATCGCCTGCGCCAGTTCCCTGTGGTCCCGGGCATACTCGGCAATATCCATTTTATTGAGATAGGCATCACATGCCTGAACCAATGCTTTTGCTCCTTCCTTAGTTCCTCCCGGATGGGCATGAACCCCAGAGCCCATGGTTGTAATGAAATCCACGTTCCCCATTACATCGATGAAAGGCTTCAACCTGATAGGATTAAGTCCGCCGGAAACGATAGGGCAGCATTTTTTCATACCTCTCCAGCTATCGTCCTCAAGAATGACATGATGGGCAGAATCCTCTTCCACAAGATATACCGCATCCTTATCGTTTTCAGGTATCTTGGTCCATGTTTGCTCAAAGAAATGACCTTGTGACCTCATATACAGGATACCATGGGCAGCAACGACATCCTCTTCAGGAGTGCCTTTCATTTTTCCAACACCTGCGGTACCTGTGTGTATACCTGAAGCACCGGCAAGCCGTGCAAACTTGGATAATACCAGAACCGAGAAACCTATTGGGTTCTCAGGCCTTGTAAAAGCTCCGTGGGCCGCCCTGTGGAAATGAATGAACACATCAGGATATCGTCTTCTGAGGGTCTGCACAGCCATCCAGCCAGCAGTTATCCCGTCAATAAGGAATGCATAGCTTCCAGGCTCAAAACCTGCGTTCACTATCATTTCACACCGTTCGATCATAGTGTCAAAGTCGGCAGCTGAAACATTGAAAGAATGGACCTTTTTTCTGCCGGTCTCCTTGACTGCCTTGTCCATAGCCTCTTTAACGTGTTTTACCATTTTTTCGTAGGGACAGAAATCCTGGTTTGCCTGTGGTTCGTCGTTCTTGACAAAATCGCCTCCCCCCACCCAGAAGTCATAACATACTTCCGCATACTCTGCAGAAGTGAGCCCCATCTTTGGCTTTACGATAGTACCGAGTATTGGCCTGTCATGTACTCCCAGGTATTTTCGCATGTCATCAAGGGTATAGCTTGGACCATCATACTGTTCGAGCATCGATGGAGGGAACCATACATCCAGTAACTTCAGAGCTTTGATCTCTTTAATGCCCAGGATATTGCCGACTATGTATGTAAGGATGTTCTGGACATTGCCCCCTCTGTCAAAAAGCCTCCAGGGATAGGCTATCCATACCAGATCCCTTTCCAGATCCAGCTTATAGACCAGCGCGTTCATGGTCCTGGAAAATGGGGTTTCTGTGTTGACCTTGAAATTAGTCCCTGTAGACGATTCAGCTGCAGTTTCCGCAGCTGCCTGAAGTATGTTCAATTTCCCGTCCGGGATCAGATGGAACACCCCCAGAAGGTATTCTCCATTATACGGATCTGGAAGCTGCAAATTCACATAAGACTGCTGCTTAGGATTAAGCGACTCTACAAGATCTTCATGGATCGGACTCATATTAATAACAATCGTTAACATGCTATTTGAGTTTTTGGAACTGAATGGAACAATACATAAAAAATATGCATGTTGCATTAAAGGAAAAAATGTTCATACAGGAATATTGTAAGCCGTTACTTCATCGAACCCTTCATGAAGAGATCAATATGATCGCAATGAGGGCAAGAAGCACACCTGTCCACTGCCTTATAGCCATCTTTTCTTTCAGTATCAGCCATGCAAGTAATACAGTGCCTGCAGGATAAAGGGATGAAGTGATCGATGCTATATCCAGCCTGCCCGCCTGCGAAGCCAGTGCAAAGAAGGTATTACCTCCGGTGTCAAAAATACCGGCCAGTATTATTATGGGCAATATGCCTCTTGAAGGGACAGATATAGAACCTTTGACAACGATGAATCCCAGGACCATCAAAACTGCTGCAGCTCTGGCAACGGCTAATGGCCAGTACACTGCTGTTTCGCTGACATGATCGATGGATATGAAAAAAATACCAAAGCCCATCCCTGCAATTAAAGGAAACTTAAGATCATTTAACTGTATTTTTCCCATCTCTTTATTCTCGCCTGCAATTAACCAAACTGCTGCTAATGCAAACACAAATCCGGCCATCTGATGTGCATCAGGTAGCCCTTCATAGAATGCACCATACAGGACAGGCACAGATGCAGCTACAACTGCTGAAATAGGAGCGATAAAACCCATTTTTCCCTGTGACAGGCCGTGATAAAGTGCCAGAAGTGCTATGCCTATAAAAATGCCAGCAACTGCACCCCATATAATTCCACTGATGCCGGGTATCTCTTCTCCCATCAAATAAGCAGAAGCTGCAAGGAGAAAAACTCCAACTGTCTGGACTATAAGCACAACGCTAAAGACATTTGCCTTTTTTGAGGCAAAACCTCCGCTGAAATCACCTGCACCCCATGATGCAGCTGCAAGCAGCCCAAAAAAAACCACAAGAAGCTCAGCAGGTATCATTTATATTCCTTCCTCATACAACACCCCAGATCAGTGCCCCTGAAATTGTATCCTGATTTTGCTGAAAGTTCAGATATTATAAACTAAAAGTAAATGTTTTGATAAATATGTTACCAGGCTATTTGAATTCAATACCATTATACCTATATTTTTGGCAAGGACCTTTGAAATTTATTCTTCTTCCAGCCTGCACACATGCAGAACACCCTCAGGAACAAGACATGATGGATCTTTTACAATAATGTAGAAAAATGAACATATGAACTTGAAAAAATGAAGGTCAAAAAACTCTCAGATCAAGGACATTTCCCCTAAATAAAAAAAGGAGGCTTCCCCTCATTTAGTTCTGCGGATAAGGAAAGAAAGAATATCGGAACTTAAGCCTGTTTCAGCTCTCATTTGTTTTAGTAGGTCTTCATCAGACATCCCTTTTTCCTTATGTTCCCTGATCTTATCATAAACATGTTGTGAGATCTCAGAATATTCTTCTATTACTTCTCTGTGCCCCCACACATCTCCTTCCAGGATTTTTATGCCCTGCATTTCCAGGAACATTAGGGATGACTTGGAAAGTGTTTTCTTATAAGATGTAGGCATATGGACAGCTTTGAGTTTAGGGCATTTTGCGACCATTGAAAAGATATCTGTATTTGAAGGCCTGAAAGCCAGATGTATCATTTCTTCACTCTGGTGAAGGGTTTCTATCTCTTCTTTTGAACTTAGCACTCTTATTTTCAATTTAATCACCTATTTTACACAGACCATGAAACAGTATTAAAAATATTATTTGAAAGCTAGAATCCTATTCATATTATTCTATTTATAGTTAATGATATTTCTGTATGTAAAACAATACACATTGACATAACATTAGAAAAAATCAAGTGTTGTTAAACCCTTCGTTTGGATAACAGATATCTCCAGATGATTATTCAGCTTTGTAGATGTCCCAGACTTTGAAGGAAAATATTTAATTGAAATGTGCCCCAAAAGTTTCATACAGAAAAAGTTATGTCTGTCATTTAATGGTCCTGTTCAAAGCTTCGGGGGAGTCACTGATGTTTATTGAAATGCTGTTTTCTATCAGATCATATTTATCCGGAGTTGTAGGAAGAACCTTCCCTGGCTAGCTTAGCCAGTATGCCTAATTGAACTATTTCAAATACGATATCAAGAACTGTATTAACAAGATCACCTGTAACTGGAACCTGGGCTATGGTAAGGTCTGTGCCTATGTTGGCCAAAGCAAGGAGGATGAACCCGATAACCAGGTTCCTCATTTTCTTTTCCTGAGCAAGCATTCTTAACAAACCGATCTTATTCATATTTACACCCATGATGATTGTTCACAGAGAGGGACAAAATGATGCGGACCTGCAAAATAAGGTGGATCTAACAGAACATTTCAATAAGAGTTATACACCATACTTTATAATGCCTTCTTCTTCATGGAAGAGCCTGGAGCTCCATAACCCATAATAATTGCTGATCTCATCCATAATGTATTTCGCGATCAATAAGGAATCCTCTTCCAGTTTCCAGGAATCCCACTGTCTTTCTACAAGGACTTCTTCAGAATCACATTTTATTTGTTCTGTATATTCATTTTCTCCATTTGTTAAAATGGAATTTACGCAGTTGAAGATCTTTACCATGATCTTTACGTTACCAATATAGTTGATCTTGGAATAGAACGTTGATGTGAACCTGATGGTCTGCAACAGGTTGCAAGCAAGCAGCTCGTCATCAAATCTTTTAACAGAATTTTCCTTAAAGAAACTACCGCAGATTTTCATTGAATGGACCAATCCATTCCTATGGATTTCAACTTTATTACTGGCATTGCGAAGAGGATCTTCATCATCCCATTTAATACCAAATTTTGAGGGTCTGATGGAATATGACAGATAGCTTGTACAATCTTCCACCTTGTCAGAATGCAGTTCCATAAGTTCATGGCCGAACTTGGGAGAGGGTTCGAACATTTGTCCATCGATCTTTAAAGGAGTTATGACCACATGACCTTCAATTCCGTGTAATTGCAGTTCATGGGGGAGCTTGTTCTGACTGAAATATATGGCTTCATCAATATATCTTTCAAGCTTGCTTGTCCCAAAAAAACGCGATTGATACAACCATTCCACTTCATTTTCATCCATGGGAGTGGCGGAGAAATTATACCTCTTATAGTATCGCTTGTCCTGGTTGTTATAATAGGGTTTACTTTGCCCTTCGGGAATATGAACTAATAATATAACTCTGTCAGTGTCCGGAATAGGTATCTTTTTTATCTGAACGCTTACCCTGGGCACTATGTTGCCAAGAATGATCTGTTCCAATCGTTCCTTATTGAGATCACCATCGATCCCATTGATAGACTGGGGATGCCCCCCTTTTCCTGTTTCCATCACACCATATACAAGATAACCCCCTTTGGTATTGGAAAATGCAGTGACCTGTTTTATGATGCTGTAATCATTAAGTTGCTGTTTATAGTCCAGGATCATTGATTCTTCTATCTGCTCATCGGACAACTTCTGAATATCATCAAAAGTAACATCAGAAAATGGTTTATCGAACAGCATATAGCATCAGCGAATCCTGTAATTGAGTTAGATTTAAGTGATCTGTCAACCAGATAAATTTATGGGTTTAGAGAAGTCCATGTCCTTTTCAGTGTTGGTGATCTGCAGATAAACCGATAACCAGGAACTACCATAAAAATATAATACTACTTAGATCATAAAACAAGCTGAATAGATATCCAGGAGATAAATGAACTGTGCCAGGCGGAAAAACCCATGAGCTGATAAACATTACAGCGCTGGTGTCCATATTGACAGTAGTATATTATCTGTCAACGTGGCCGGAAACTGGAGCATTCGCAAGACATCCGGACATTAATGAGGTAATTGCCTTTTCTGTTTCCTACATATTCGCAACGTTCTACCTGAGCCCGGACCTTGATACAAAAAGCAGGCCTTACAAAAGATGGAAGATGCTCAGGATACTCTGGTGGCCCTACAGGATAATATTCAAACACAGGGGTTTCTCCCATAACATGATCCTCGGCCCTCTTACCATTCTACTGTACCTTACAGTAATAGTACTTGCATTACTCCTGCTTTCAGGTGTCGGACTGCAGAATATCCCTATAAGGATAGTTATTGCCGCCACTACAGGTATAGTCCTGTCAGTAGAGATCCATATAATATCAGACAGGTTTTTCTCAAAGGTAAAGAGTATTTTGTGAGACCTATTGCAGCGAAAGCAGAGGGTCCAAAGTGACTCCCAATGATTATATTTGAGAAATCATTGCAATTATCTATAAATAACAACAAACCATGTATCCACAAGTTCTTAATAAAGGTGTGTGATCAGATAAAAAAACCATTACTTGACGTCTTGTTCATGTCTGGCAAGAGAAAGAAAGTACTCTTGTTATTGCAAGATGGACCAAAGGGAATGGATTATTTGCTCAAGTCTCTGGATACAACAAGGCCAGCGTTACTTCCGCAGATGAGAGTGCTGGAAGATAGTTATCTTATCATTCATTATAACGACAGTTATGAATTGACTACCATTGGAAAGATCTTAGTTGAGGAGATCGTGCCTTTATTAAACACCTTGGAGGTCTTTGATGTTGACATAGATTACTGGGGAAACCATAAACTCATGTTCGCACCGAGATCCCTTTTGTCCAGGCTCCGCGAAATAAAGGGCTGCAAAGTGATAGAACCCAATTTAGTGAACATATATGAGGCGAATAAAGATTTTATTGAAACCTGTGCCACGTCTAAGGACCTGTTCTTTATCTTGACTTTTGCACATCCTGTTTTTACCACGCTCAGCTCCCAATTCATTGCTAACGGTTCAAATATTGAAATTATTATCAATGCGGACCTGTTACAAAAATTCAAAGCAAATTGGAAGAAAGAAGTTCAGGGTTACATTGACAGTGAGAAGGTCAAATTTTACCTTTACCCAAATGACATTGAATTGGGAACATTTGCTCAGAATGACCACTATTTTGTGTTAAGGATGCTATCAAATAACAAAACATATGACTACAGTCAACTGTTTTGTAACGGACCCGATGCACTCAAATGGGGAAGAGAGCTATTTGATTTTTATTTGAAGGACTCCATACCAATAACCGAAATCTAGCTCTTGTCCAATCTTACAGGCGCAGGGAATGCAGTCGTTTACAATCTCCCTGGCCCGATCAAAGGTATGGTTCAGGTCTGGTTCACAGCCGCTCCTACTGTTTCTTTGGTCTTGTTGTCCACCTGTGCAACTGTCTGGGTCAGATTCTCTGCTACGGCCACCGGTGTCTGGTTAATGGTCTGGTTCACAGCACTCCCTACAACCTCTTTTGTTTCATTGACAGCCATTCCCACGGTCTGATTTATAGCCTGCCCTGCGGCTTCTTTGGTCTGATTCACAGCCTTGCCTACGGTCTGGTTTATATTTTGTCCTACCGTTTCTTTAGTCTGGTTTATTTTCTCTCCCACGGTCTGTTCTACGGTCTTGTCCGTACATCCGGAGATCGCCACTATGCCTGCAACCAACAATCCCATTAATAATAACTTAAGCATTTTCTGCAAAATCATCACCTGTTCTGTTCCTAATTGTATTCCGGAATAAATGAACCTGTTGTTCCCATCTTGTATGTATGCTGAAGAAAGATCTTATTGGAATGGAATTCCAATAATCCTCCTGATCACGCTCCCAATAACCGAAAACAAGGGTCATCGCCCCGCATTCTGATAACTTCCAGATGCCTGAGAATGATTTGCCGGAATGGTTTTCCCCCGGGCAAGAGACATGAATATACCCGCAATACAAAAGACAGTGAACAGAATAAATGCATAGTGCAGACTTGTAATGAACTGAGGATGATATTCGGGCGTGATCTCCACCGGGCCGGTAACAACTGCAAAGATCATCATAGCAATACCCATTGAAAGCATCTGTCCAAGCAGCCGCATGGTTCCGTTCATCCCGGATGCCACACCATAGAACCTCTTATCTACCGAACTCATGATCACATTCGTGTTCGGGGAAGAGAAGAGACCGAAACCGATGCCAAGCACCACAAGAATTCCGATCATGTACAAGACAGGTGTCGTTTCTGAAAGGAAGGTCAGGAAAAAGAGACCGATCGCCGTAAGGGCCATTCCTGCGGATGCAATGAGACGGGGTTCGATACTGTCGGAAAGCTTACCGGCGAGAGGAGAGACCATGGCCTGAAAAACCGGCTGAGCTATCAGAATAAATCCGGCATGTTCAGGTGTGAAACCCTTGGTGTACTGCAGATCAAGACTCAGGAGAAAGGTCACTGCGTAGGTCGCACTGTAATTGATGAGCGCGGAAAGGTTGGAAAGAGCAAAAACGCGGTTCTTTGTAAGAAGACTGATATCAAGGACCGGGGAAGGTATGCGCATCTCATACCGGATAAAGATGATCGTTCCGATAATTCCCACTGCTATAAGAGAAGCACCCTTTATATCCGGAAGTACAGAAAAGCCATACATAAGTGAAACTATTGCCATACCGTAGATAACAGACCCTGTCAGATCGAATTTATCTCCCCGGCATTCCGCCCAATCACCTTTAAGTTTCCAGAGGATGAGAAGGATCGCCGCAAGACCTATAGGGACATTTACGAAGAAAATGCTCCTCCAGCCGAGATGCTGCGTCATTATGCCACCAAGGAAAGGACCGGTGGAGAGTCCGATGTACACTGCAGTGATGTAGATACCCAGGGCCTTTCCACGTTCTCCGGGCGGATAGACGGAGGTGATCATGGCAATTCCGGTCCCGAAGATCATGGCGCTTCCCAAACCCTGGATTACCCTGATCGTAATCAGCATCTCTGTAGAATCAACCATGGTCATCGACAGGGATGCAAGGCTGAAGACCGTTATGCCATATAGGAAAACCTTTTTCCTTCCATATATATCGGCGATCTTCCCGAAGGGGACAAGGAAAACTGCTGAAGAGAGAAGATATGCAGTTGCAACCCAGGAAAGAGAGATGGCGTTCATACGGAATTCCGCTCCGAGTGTAGGCAACGCGATATTTACTGCCGAACCATCAAATGGCGTGATAAATCCCGCAAGTATCGCGATAATAAGAACGATCTGTTTTTCAGTATTAAGTGAAGACGCATCAGGAGTTTCACAGATCCTCTGGACTTGAGAAGAGGAAACTGCATTTTCAACAGACGGTCCATAACCATTTATTTTTTTCACCATTCTATCACTGATCAGCAATGTTATAAAACACTGAAAGCAAGCAGTAAATTACAGGCATTGCTACTTATATTTTGAGTAAGCTTACCACTTGTCATTGACCTTTACTTCCAAAAAAGACAGACTGAGATCGCTGGTTTCTACGTTAACTTTGAATAATATCGTTCATCAGATCCACCCGAACAATCTCTGGAACAATCCCGGCTCTTTTACCTCTACCGGAGCCTGGAGGGCATCTGAATACTCGATGTCACCCTCTGGTGTTTCATACCTGACAACAGTATCTATGCCATACACTTTGGGCACAGCTTCGCTATCAGCCTTAATTTTGACCTTTGCGACAGCTGTACTTCCGGGAACCATACCGGACACAAATGCCACACTATCTGTGGTGCTTAGCGGGTCAGATGGATTGACCATGACCTTAACATTCTTTGCCTCTTCCTCACCTGTATTCCTGATATTTAAAATGATGATCTCCTCACCGCCGGGGTAAAGGCTGCCCGAAGTATTTATTATTTCAAAATCGGCCTGATCTTTTACTATGATCTTCAATGTCTGGTTCTGCACCATCATCCCATACCAGCGGTTCACATCGTAGGTCTGGGCAGTTGAATCAGGGTCCATTACCTGTACATTCTTCTGGTAATCGTAAGAAAGGTTGAGGTAAAGGTTGTATTCCCCTGCCTTTGCCTTTTTATCGATCTTTATATCGAACCTGGCAGGTGAGACAGCATTTTGTCCGCTTCTTATAGAACCGATCTTCTGGCTAACTGATCTTATCTCTATGGGACTTTCCGGACCTGCCGAAAGAGAAGCGACTATACCTGTAGCATCTACCACAGCGCTCTCCAGCTTCATTTCAGTCTGAGCGCCAAATATCTCATCGGCATTATCGGGAGTTCTATCGTTCTTGAACCCTAACAATTTGCCATTGTTCATCAGATCAATGTTCAAAGTGACCGTCTGACCTCTGTGGAATTCATTGCTGCCGATGATAGTGGCACTAATATCGGGACTGCCGTCTACGTTGTAGTAATTTTCTCCGAGATCGAAGCTTTGGGATACACTATAGGCTGTCAGGGTATCATAAGCTCCTGCAACGCCTGAGATCATAAAGAGCAATAAACAAACCAATGGTATCATTTTCCTCATTTTATGCTTCCCTCCTGAAAAGATGGACACCTGCTGTGAAAGTAATAAGTGCGAAGAGTGAGAGTACTATCAGATCTGTGGATATAGCGCTCAGACCCTGGCCCTTGATCATGATCGTACGCATGGCGTCGTTTGCATAGGTCAAAGGCAACAGGTAAGCGATATAGCGCATCCAGTCCGGGACCGAGCTCAAGGGGAAAAACACACCGGTAACGAACATGGATGGAAGAGTGACTAGCATGTTCAGCTGGAAGAAAGATTCCATATCATTCACTCTTGTAGACATCACGATCCCCATGCCTACTCCACCAAGAGTGAAGATAACAAGCACCAGAGCAACAAGCAGCCAGCTGCCGTTCATATGGAACCCCACAAGGAAATACGCTGCCAGTATAAGAATAACAGATCTGATCAGCTGTAATATAAGCTGGTATATCGTTTTTCCGAGGATCACCGCTCTTCTGCTGACAGGGGTCATCAGGATACGGACAATGGTACCGTCTTCTTTTTCTCCCGCGATGGCAGAACCTGTGGTCGCTACAGAACCCATAAAAATAGTGAGGGCTATAACAGCCGGAGTCAGAAAGTCCAGATATTCAAGATCCCCATAGATATTTGGGATAGCCAGAGAAACAGACCCTCTTTCTGAGAACAGTTGCTTCATATAATTGACAATAATGCCTGTTGTGGTAGTGTCCGAGGAATCGGTAAGAAGGATAAGGGTAATACTTTCATTTTTCGCCAGTTTATCACTGTAATCCGGCGGGATCAGCAGGACAGCTTTATACGATCCGGCATCGATCTTACTCTCTGCTTTTGACTGCGACATGTCCTTCGTGTAGGTTATGGAGAACATGGGCTCTCCACTGTACTTGCCGGTATAGCTGCCGATCTGCTGTATAAGGGAATTTGAGGCTGTGCCTGTGTCGTCATTGACGATCAGAATAGGAGCATTCTTTACAGTGCCACCCATCCCATAGCCGAAAAAGATGATCATGATAATCGGGAACAGGAACAAAGGAACCATGAGAGCCTTTTTTCGGGAAAGCTGCCTGAACTCTTTTACTGTTATTATCCAGGAGTGTTGCAGCTCGGTCATCATATCCATTTAATCACGCACCTCTTCCCCTGTCATGTGTATGAACACTTCTTCAAGATTTGTACTTCCTGATCTTCCCTTTAAATTTTCCGGCGTGTCCAAGGCCACCATTTTACCTAAGTTCATTACAGCAACCCTGTCACACAGATTATCAGCTTCTTCCATGTAGTGGGTTGTGAATACCAGGGTCTTTCCTTCTCCGTTGAACTGTCTGGCAAGTTTCCAGATAGCTTGCCTGGTCTGCGGGTCAAGGCCTGTGGAAGGCTCATCCCAGAATATGATCTGTGGGTCGTGCAGCACTGCGCATATAACTGAAAGGCGCTGCTTCATGCCGCCTGAGAAGCCACCTGCAAATCGGTCTGCATGGGACTCAAGACCTACAAGCTGCAGGTAATGATCGATACGTTCCTCCATTATTTTTTTAGGAACACTATAGAGCTTGCCCATAAGCTCCAGATTCTCCCTGGCCGTAAGGTCGGGATAAAGGCTGAGCTTCTGAGGGACTATGCCTATGATAGGCCGTATCTTGTCATCCTCTTTATCGACATCGAAGCCTGCAACTTTTATACTGCCGCTGGTGGGCTTTATTAAAGTGGTGAGCATGGAGAATATGGTGGATTTGCCCGCTCCGTTAGGTCCGATCATGCCAAAAATCTCTCCTTTCAATACATCAAAGTTTACATCATTGACCGCAGTTATTTTCCGTCCTCTTGAATGAAAGACCTTGACAAGACCCCTTACCTCAATAATTGTTTCCATTCACTCACCAAGCTTCGCTTCCTTTTCAATTAGAATGCCGTTGGCAAATATATCTATAAAGCCTTCGAACTCTGCTTCCATGTCATAAAGAAACCTTTCACCAAGTATCCCGTTCAATAGATAGATATGAGCGAAATAACTTATCAAGGTCAATGCTGCTGATCGGGGATCAACATTGCGCATTTTTCCCTCTTTTATTTGAAACTCAAAGTATTCACTTAGATGCGCTACATTCATATGATATACAGAAAATAGAATTTCGGCAACTTCCGACCTTCTTTTCCCTTCTTCCAGCAACATGAACATAAACATACGGTATTTGCCATTCAGTTCTTTTTCTTTCATGGAATGCGCAATGCTCTGGCCTAAGGCATGAAGACTCGCACTCAGATCTACATCCTTTTCTATAATAAATAAAGGATCAAGTGCTGAAAATACAGCCCTGTTCTTGATAAGGACCTCTCGTAACAGATTCTCTTTTGACCGAAATTTTCTAAATAAGGTCACTTCTGCAACATTTGCCTCTTTTGCGATCCTGCGGGTAGTTGCACCTATATATCCCTCGCTTGCAAATACCTTCAGAGCAGCATTCAGGATCCTTTGTTCTGCATCCATTATGTAAGTAAGTGATTACTTACATACTATTAAAAGCTTTGATACGCTTCTAAAGGCAAGAATAATGTGCAATTGCTCAATTTGTTATTTTGGCTATCTACAGAGCCGTTATTTTACCCACTGATAAATAGATTTATTAAGTAGTAACTTCAATTAAACTAACAGCAGATATATATTATTGAGACATAAAGTATATCAAAAAGTCTCATCGAAAAACGGGTGAATATAATGCCAACTCTATATGAGGTAAAAACGCAAATCAGATCATTGGAAGGAACTAACAAACTAATCGATAGCAAGGAAATCAAAGAATTACCGAGCATTTTAGAAGATGGCGAGACTGTTAAAAGAGTTTTGAAAGGCTTCTATGAACAAAGAAATGGCATACTGGTCGCAACAAATAAAAGACTGATCTTTATTCATAAAGGAGTGCTTTTTGGCTTCGGCATCGAAGATCTCACATATGACAGACTAACGTCTATTCAGCATAAACTCGATTATACATTCGGGACAATTACAATTCTCACTTCTGATGACAGGATAGACATACAGCGAGTAGATAAAGAGCAGGCTATTGCTTTTTCAAAGTATGTAAGAGAAAAGATCGCCAGGTCCGGACATCACTTTTTCAATAAGAGAAGGAAAGAACTTAATGATTCATTGAGTATAGCAGATCAGATCAAAAAATTGACAGATCTGAGAGATGCTGGCTTATTAACGGACGAAGAACTACTGGTGCATGAGCAGAAGATATTAGATGTGTGAATACGCACACAGAACTTATTTAAAAAAATATCCGATGCGGGGGATGGGATTCGAACCCACGAACTCCTACGAGACTAGACTCTGAATCTAGCGCCTTTGACCTGGCTGGGCGACCCCCGCATTGAGGCTAGCGTATAGTTGCACTAATGGTATATATGCTTTTTCAGTTGCAGACCATCAAAAAAAAGGTCTGCGAACACAACAAAGCAGGTCAACCGATCAGTTTCATAAGCAGGGCTTTCTGTGCATGCAGACGGTTCTCTGCCTGGTCATACACCACGGAATGCGGACCATCCATCACCTCCGCAGCGATCTCCTGGCCCCTGTGAGCCGGCATGCAATGCATGACTATAGCGTCACTCTTGGCAAGGGCCAGCAACTCTGAACTGATCTGGTAATCTTTCAGATCATCCAGACGCTTCTCTATCTCATCCTCATCACCCATGGAAACCCATACATCAGTGTATAGAACATCTGCCCCCTTTGCAGCCTCGAATGGGTCGTTCATAATGGTGATATCACCTCCAAGCTCCCGGGCCTGCTTGACGATCTTGTCATCAGGCTCATATCCGGGCGGGCAGGCCACCACCATCTGCATGCCCACGATGGCACAACCCAAGATAGCGGAATTACACACATTGTTGCCATCGCCTACCCAAAGGTACTTCAATCCATTGAAATGGCTTTTGTATTCCCTGATGGTAAGCAGGTCAGAAAGGATCTGGCATGGATGCTCCACATCTGAAAGGGCATTAATTACAGGTACTGAAGAATGGGCAGCTATTTCGAGGATAGTACTATGCCTGTTCACCCTTGCAGTAATACAGTGCACATATCGGGAAAGAACAACAGCTGTATCAGCGATAGTCTCTCCGCGTCCGATCTGCAGGTCCTTGGAAGAGAGAAAAATGGACTGCCCTCCCAGGTCAGACATGGAAACCTCAAAGGAAACCCTGGTGCGCGTGGATGACTTTTCGAACAGCATTGCCAGACTTCTACTCTTCAGCAGGTCTGTGAGCTTCCCGCGAGCACGCTTTTCTTTCAGAAC
>NZ_JBFXHJ010000007.1:18934-27895 GCF_050177135.1 Methanomethylovorans sp. | reverse complement strand
CTCCCAACAATTATTACAATGCAACAGGACTTGGCAATGGAGTGGAACATACTATAACTATCGAAACAGTGGATACTTCAGGAAACATTAATACTGTACAGGTAACTGATCCGGCAACTACATTGAAGTTACCTGTGATCTCAAATGTCGCCGGAAAGAGCATAAAGACCACTTCGATCACACTGGAGTGGGATGCTTCTGAAGATACTGCAACGGTACAAATAAGCGTGAATGGTACTCTCCTTGATATTGTAAACGGATCAACATATGTACATAGTAACCTTAATAGTTCCACAACTTACAACTATACTCTGGTCCCATTCAATCAAAATGGACTAAAAGGCGAAGCAGTAAGTATTAGCCTCACAACATTTTCCTCCAGCAGTGGTGGAGGAGGAAGCAGTGGAGGCAGCAGTAAGAGTAGCAGCGGGGGCGGAGGCGGTGGCGCAGGTAGTGTTGAGGACTTTGCAAACGTTGCTGTGAAAGATGTTGACAGTGAGTATCTGAGAACAAATAGCAATGTCACCTATGAATTCACAAGAGAGGGCAATGCTATCCAATCTGTTCGTTTTTATTCTCTTAAGAACTCAGGAGAAATAACCTCTACTATAGAGGTGCTGAACAACAGATCAAAGCTTTCACTTATCGATCCGGAGGGGTTGGTTTACAAATATATTAACATCTGGGTAGGTAAGGCTGGTTTTGCTACATCCGATAATATAAGGGATGCACGCGTGGAGTTCAGGGTGAACAATTCATGGATGGAAGAGATGGCAATAAGCGCTGATGAAATAAAATTGCAGAGATATAATGGAACTGCATGGGAGATCCTGCCTACTATCCTGGAAAGTAACACTACCGGTTATTCCATATTTGAAGCCCAAACCCCGGGTTTTTCTCCATTTGCGATCACTGCCCAGGGTCTGCTCTCTTCCCCTGTGGATAATGTTACTGATACACCATTCAATTATATCAGTGATGTAGGTATGGAGAAAAAGCAGCCCGCAAAGTCCAGGATATGGACATTCATAATTGTTTTTGTATTGATGGGAATACTTGCAGTTGGGTATGAATACCTGAAGAAAGAGTAAGATTAATCTGCTTTACATCCTTTACCAGATACCAATGAAAGAAACAGTTCTTGGAATAGAGGGCACTGCATGGAACCTTAGCGCAGCTATTGTCAATGAGAAAGATGTTATCGCTGAGGTTACACATACATATGTGCCTCCTGTTGGGGGAATACACCCCAGGGAAGCTGCGCAGCATCATGCCAGATTTGCTTCACATGTAATAGGAAAACTGCTTGATGAAGGAAGAAAAAAAGGTATATCCAGCTCTATGATAGACGGAATAGCCTTTTCTCAGGGTCCTGGGCTTGGTGCGTGCCTGCGCACTGTAGCTACTGCAGCACGTGCTCTTTCTTTGAGTCTGGATGTGCCTCTTATAGGTGTCAATCATTGTCTTGCACACATAGAAGTTGGTCGGTGGAAGACTCCCGCCAGGGATCCGGTGACATTATATGTAAGTGGTGCCAATTCCCAGGTACTGGCATATAAAATGGGTAAATACCGTGTGTTCGGAGAGACACTGGATATTGGTCTGGGAAATGCATTGGATAAGTTTGCCAGGAATGCGGGGCTTACTCATCCGGGCGGTCCTAAGATCGAAGAACTGGCAAGGAAAGCAAAAAATTACATCCCAATGCCCTATGTTGTGAAGGGTATGGACCTATCTTTCTCAGGGCTTTCCACAGCTGCCACAGATGCTCTTGCAAAGGCCAGCCTTGAAGATGTGTGCTATTCTTTCCAGGAAACAGCTTTTTCCATGGTCGTGGAAGTAACAGAAAGGGCACTTGCCCACACCGGCAAGAAAGAAGTACTGCTTGCCGGAGGTGTAGGAGCTAATATGCGCCTTCGGGAGATGCTTAAAATAATGTGTGAAGAAAGAGGTGCTTATTTCTACGTTCCAGAAAAACGTTTCATGGGCGATAATGGGGCAATGATAGCATATCTTGGTTTATTGATGTTGAGTTCTGGTAATGTCATATCTGTTGAGAACTCCCACGTGAACCCTAATTTCAGACCAGATTCCGTGGATGTTACGTGGATCAATGAAAAGTGTCTGGAAGGTGATCTGTAAATGTACCTGGCCAGAGGAGCAGAAGCACTCGTTACACTCGATGAAGGTATAGTGATAAAAGAACGGATTCCTAAAAGTTACCGCTTACAGGAGATCGATGAGCGTATACGTAAAGAAAGGACCCGTGCAGAGGCGAGGCTCATTTCCGAAGCCCGCAGAGGTGGAGTACCTACTCCTGTGATCTATGACATACAGGATTTCCGAATAGAGATGCAGTACATTGAAGGCAAGCCCCTGAAATATCTCATGGATGAAGAAATGAGCAACAAAGTTGGCCAGCTTGTGGGTCGTCTTCACTCCAATGGTATTATACATGGTGATCTGACAACTTCTAACATGATATTTTCTAATGCCAGAATATACCTCATAGATTTCGGTCTGGCCTATATGGACAGCAGTCTCGAAGCACAGGGTGTGGATGTGCATGTACTTTTCCAGACATTCGAGAGTACACACAGTGACCACGAGAAATTGATAGCAAGCTTCTGTCAGGGTTATCGGGAAAGTTTTGTATGTGCAGATGATGTGATCGAACGTGTGAAAGAGATCGAGAAAAGAGGTCGTTATGCGTAAGATAGTATTTGTGACCGGCAACAATGGAAAATTCAGGGAAGCAAGATCCATACTTGCAGCAAAGAACATCGAGCTGATCCAAAATTCAGACGGCTATCCTGAATTGCAGGAAGATGAGCTGGAACCCATAGCTTCTTTCGGAGCAAAATGGGCGGCTGAAAAACTGCAGATTCCTGTAATGGTGGATGATTCAGGTCTTTTCATTAATGCACTTAATGGTTTTCCAGGTCCTTACTCTGCTTTCGTGGAGAGCAAAATTGGTAACAAAAGAGTGCTCAAACTTATGGAAGATGAGGACGACCGCAAGTCAGTCTTTAAGTCAGTTATCGGTTACTGTGAGCCTGGAAAAGAAGCCATCGTATTCACAGGTACAGTTGAAGGGCACATATCTTTTGAGGAAAGGGGTACCGGTGGATTCGGGTATGATCCAATATTCGAGTATCATGGCAGGACTTTTGCAGAGATGACCGATGAAGAGAAGAACAAGCTTTCTCACAGGCGCAGGGCGCTGGACAAGTTCTTTGAATGGCTTCCTAAGCAAAGGTGACATACTTTGGGGCGAAGCTTTTTCAGAGATAACGAAGGTATAGACACCATTCCCCTGAAAATGGTGGTGTATCTTGTGATCACAGGGTGTGTGCTTGTTTTGCTAGCAATATCATGGAACGCCATTGTTCCAGTAAAGCAAGGCTATGATGTTGAGAAACAATTATCTGAGGCATCTCTTGAACTGCTTTCTCTTCAGCGCGGTAAAACACGTGATCTTTCCATGCCTTTCAGTTCTGAGGGTAGTATGTGTTCCATTGAACTTGATTTTCCACAGGAGATCACTTATATTGGATTTGGTGTGGACCCGGATCCGGACAACGATGGCAATGTAACTAACTCTGCCTGGAGCATAGAAAACAACACCATCATTTACAGATATGACAGCAGTGTTAAGAAAAGATGGATAATAGAAGCTGAACAGATCAACTTCTGCCAGGGTGTCAGGTCAGATGCTGGCCGATGGTTCCCGGATGATACATTTAATTCATCCACTAAAATGGATATGGGTATAGTGATTGAAAAGCCTGTATCAGGAGCCTACGTTTTTGAACTTGTCAGGAACAATGGCACTTATACTTTATCACATTTCCCTGTATAGTCCCTGACATATCGCAGGGACTTCAGGTAAAGAAGAGGGTTAGTAATACAACAGGACATACCTGTTATCAAAGTATGCGCCAGGTGTTGTGAAATCAAATATTACAAGTGCACCCGCCTCAGGTCTTACTTGTAGCGATAGTTCTGTTCTTGTAGGTAAGCCATCATATGTGGTATCTTCCTTAGAAAACACTTTACGAATGTCTACCACTAACTCCATAATATCGCCGGTACGCAATACTGGCTGATTTGCTTTGAACGTCGATTGATCTCGTATTCTTATTGGGCTGACCGAAATATATTCTTCTGTCGGCAAGTGGATGGCTGATCCTGTGTTGCTGGTGTCGTATCTCAAATTTGCAACATGTGCTCCGTCTGACAGGTATATAATGAGCTGTGAAAGATCCACATCCTCACTACCAGGACCAAGGGATACAGAGATATGTAACTTGGAGATCTCTCCATAGTCCAGTTCGTTATCTACTGTAATTGTTCCGCTGGTGGTACCGGAAGTGGTGTTTGAGATCGTGAAAGAATAGGTTCCCGCAGTAAGGAATCTGTGTTCATAATATGAATCTTCCTCCACATCCACAGTAATGTTCTCAACATTGACAGTGAAGGATTCACTTTCTGAGATCCATTCCACTATACCTCCTCTGGGAATCTCAATACTAGTGTTTGAAAGGCCGCTACTGGTAACAGTGACTGTTCCGTAGGTCGCACGTTCACCTTCCACCCGGTCTACACGTAGATTAGAGGCTACTTCCTTTGTAGTTTCCTGGCCGGTCTGCGAAGCTTTCTGCTGTAATACCCCTGATGTCTTGATGAGAAGCGCAGAAGCTACTGCAGCAACAAGGACCATTGATATGAATATGATGAGTGTACCAATACCCATCTGTGCACTTTCGTCTTTGTGCATTGAATGCTTCCTATTTGCTTTCGTGCGATTTCCCTCAATTAAGTTATGATCTATGAAGATAGTAAGTAATGGACAACTTTTTATTAGCGCTTATAGTATATTAATTCTATTATAATAATTTGCTCGCAAATATATCTATACGGGCACGTACTATTTAAATTAATCTATTAATATAAATCTAAATGCACCATTCATAACTGATCCTCTATAAGGATAGCGCGTGCTGGTGCAGCATCACAATCTATGATCTTCAATGGTAGACAGATAAAAGTGTAAATTCCTTCTTCCACTTTTCCAAGGTCAAGGCACTCGACAATATTCACTCCCTGAGAAAGCAGCGATCTGTGCAGTGGGAGATCCACTTCATTCTCGATGGAGAATGCATCAACTCCCAATATCTTGATCTTTTTATTAGACATCCAGGCGGCTATATCCTCTTTCAGACAAAAATTACCAGCTTCTTCAATTGAAGAGGCACCTGTTTTTAACAATAATGCATCTATTTTGTTTTCCGGACCAATTGCTTTCCATGCTGTATCCAGATGCCCGGCACAGATGTGGCTCCCCATACACCTCACATCCAGCAGAATCGCGCGTCCAATTAAGCTTCCCGGACACAGCATATCAATGGAAATACCATTTTCCAGAACGTGGGAAGGAGCATCCACATGAGTACCAGTGTGGCTTCCCATAAATATAGTTGAAAGGGTAAAACCGTCTTTTCCAATAGAGCAAATCTGTTCGATAACTGGCTCAGGGTCTCCGGGATATACAGGCATACCTTGCCTTATAGCTACGGTTATGTCTATGACCCTTTTGCCTTCAAATATCATTGATATTTCTCATTCACTATCTTCTGGGAATTGTTGAGAACCTTTTCTGCCTGTTCAAGGGTAAGCCCAGCTCCCATGGCGACCTTCAGAGCTGTATCCCTGGTTATAAGATTTCCCGGACTATGTGTATCAGTATCCACCACGCACTTTGCGCCAGTTTCTAAAGCTATCCTGGCTACATGGCCATTAGTTCTATTATGACCGTTCCTTGCTGTTATTTCAAGGTGGACATTGTTATCAACTGCTTTTTCGGCTTCTTCAATGGTTATAAAACCGGGGTGTGCAAGGATATCTACATCTGATAGCTCCACTGAAGCATTGTTTGTTCCGGGTGCAACAGGCTCCACACTTGTTTCTCCATGCACTACTACTATTTCCGCTCCAAGCTCTTTTGAAAGATGGACCATCTTCGCTATCTTAGTGGGAGGAACATGTGTTATCTCTACTCCGGCAAGTACTTTAATATCCATAACTTCTTCAAGGTACTTTGCCTTGCTAACATTTTTAAGGATATGTTCCACGTTGGTAAAGTCTGCATGGTCAGTTATTGCAATAGCTCTGTACCCGTGCATTACCGCTCTTCTGACAAGTTCACTTGGGATAAGTTCTCCATCACTGAATAAGGAATGTGTGTGCAAGTCGATCATAATGTCACCATTATTTCTTACTTATAATAAGGATGCCATATGAAATAAAGATTTATATCATCAATGCTGATATGCAGGTTACTATAACTAATGAATAACAATAATTGTATCTTAAGGATATTTTAAGGAAGGATGAAACAATTGCCTGGAATCATCAGAATGGTCCTGGACGTTTTAAAGCCGCACCACCCATCGATAGTAGAGTTTTCCAAAAAACTAAGTGTCCTGCCGGGTGTTTCCGGTGTCAATCTCAGCTTGTATGAAGTTGACCAGCAGACAGAGACCATCAAGATCACCATCGAAGGTGATGATCTGGACTATGAAGAGATTAAACAGTCCATCGATAACCTGGGTGCAGTGATACACAGTATTGATGAGATCGTGGCAGGTCACAAACTAGTAGAAGAAGTAGAGACCCTTCAGGAACGGTAGATCTCTCACTTAACCGCCTGAATGTTCCAGTCCATATAGCTTTAGAGTGACAGCTTCCGTATTTTGCATGATACCCTGATATTCCAGGGGATTTGCCTGTTTTTTCCAGGTCTGTAGGCTATGGCTTGCAAGGTCTGAGGACATTATCAGTACCTTGCAATAACATCAGCAAAAGCGAAATTAGGTTTAACGTCCTTCACCTTTATTCTTACTTTATCTCCTTCGCGTGCGCCTTTGACAAAAACGACAAAGTCCTGGATCCTGAACACTCCATCGCCTGTTGATCCTGTGCTGGTGATTTCCACATCAAGTTCTTCACCTTTCTTCACGGGCACTTTAAGGAATTTATTAGCTATTACATATATCTCTGCACTCTGAGATCGGGATGCTACAGGAGAAAATGACTTTGTTTGAACAAAATCAGTTCTTGCTTCTTCAAGGAAACCTTTGAACATGTCTCCCTGAAAGACCTTGACCACAAAATGACCACCTGGCTTCAGGATCTTTTTCGCACATCCCAGTGCAGATTTTGAAAGGTCTATGGACCGTGCATGGTCATAGCTCCAGTTTCCTGAAAGGTTAGGAGCTGCATCACAAATTACCACATCCACTCCTTCCTCACCGACCAGCTCAAAGATCTTTTTTATAGTAGTCTCGGAAGTAATATCGCCTTTTATGGTCTCCACGCCTTCTATTGGTGAAATTCGCTGCAGATCAACACCTATTACCCTTCCACCTGAGAGCTTTTTCGCGACCTCGGACCAGCCACCGGGTGCTGCCCCCAGGTCCACAACAGTATCGCCTTCTTTGATCACATTGAACTTCTCATTTATCTGCAATAGCTTGAATGCGGCCCTTGACCTATAGCCTTCTTCTTTTGCACGCCAGTAATAGGTATCCCTTCTATCCCTTGCCATTAGACCCTGCCTGTTGTTAGTTTGATCGTTTTAAACGTTCTATTTTTTTACTTATTTCCATCAGATTATCGGCTACAGTCTCAAATCTTCCAGGTAGCCATGAATCATAGTCATAATATAGATTAAGCAGATCACTATATTTCGATTCCAGTTTTTTTATCTCTTCACTGTCAACTTCAACAGCCTCGATTTTGGTCTTAAGACCGTGTACTTTTTTCTGAAAGCTCTTCAACAATTTCTTTGAAATAGTATCCATATCCACTTTTCTCACAGGTAGCTTCAGAATATCAATTACCTGGCTAAGTTCAGGCGGTATTTCCGGAAATGCGTTGGGTCCTGTTATTAAATATGCATTATCATTAGTTCCTACTCCTGCCACATCCTCTGCAGAAACTGATTCAAGGAGATGCTCTTTCACAGCTTCGGTACAAAGTTCGTTCAGCGACCTGGTTTCGTGAGTAGGACCTCTCAGATCGGATATCTCTTTTTCCACAGCACATATTTCCTCAAAGGTAGCGGCGCCCAAGACATATACTATACCTGTAAGCTCAGCAGCGGATATCATAAGACCATGCCTTGAAGGAAAGATATACAATAACTAAGAAAGAGGGTAATAAAGTTACCTATAACAACTTATATCTCCGACACGCAAGCGACTTGAGAAGGATGGATCCGGGATCATTTTTACTGATATGGATATCTAATGAATTTTCTGTTATCCTTCTTTTGAGGTCTGCATTTTCCAGAGCTGCTCTTGCAAGTTGTATATCTCCCCCTATCAATATCTGATCTGGTTCTTTTCCTATATCATCAAGCATTTCAGCAATGTTCATGCGCACTTTTTCCACATGATGGGCAATGTCTTCTTCTCTCAGGCGCTCAAATCTTCTCTGACTGAAACCGCCTTTTGTATGTTTTGCTTTAACACTGCTTCTTATGATCTGTGATGCGGTCAGATGTTCCCCATCTTCGGTATAACCTACAAAGCTTTCACCTGCATGTGCTATAACGATCAATACACCAGATTTCGGTTCTAGGATCTTGTTAAGCTCATCCACATAGAATTTTTCATCGACGGAAAAATGATGTTTTGTTATGGGAAAAGGTGGCAGGATTATCTCAAATATCAGATCATCTGTGTCATGAAATATGACCATGCCTGTAGATGATCGTATTTTTTCCATTGTCTGTATGCTATTTTCGTTGAAATGCTGTAAGAAGCCTTTGTCCGTATTTTCTGTCTTATAGTCCCAGGGAAGATACATAGAGATAAAAGTATGCTTTACCGAATGCATAGAATCTAATATTGCAAGTATTTGTCTTGTTTCATGCAGGTTCAAGTATATGGGGAT
>NZ_JBFXHJ010000007.1:0-18834 GCF_050177135.1 Methanomethylovorans sp. | reverse complement strand
GAAGTATTTGTTGTGGATATGGGGGCAAAAGCATCGCCAAATATCAACTTTGGGAAAGATGAAGTCTCAGTGGAGGATGTGTCATCTGGAAGTGACACAGGGAGAAGTGCACCGGGTTTCAATGCGATCACTTGTATACTGCTAATGCTCATAGCCTCAAGCTATCTGCGGAAGAAAAAATGATCATGGAATCACAGCATACGATCAAAACATAGAAGGACTGCAAGCACGCAGTCCCGTAGTTTTATTCAAGATAGATAGCCGGTCTCATGGGAACAGCGAACCTTGACTTGTTCTCAGGGTCGTAACCGGGCTCATCCGCGCTGTAAACTTCTACTGTGCAGCTAAATTCTTTCTCAAAGAATTGCTGGTTCTCTCTGAGTATTGCAAGCTCATCCAGTTCGTAACCATCGAACATCTCCAAACGTTCCAATTTCATGCTGCTGATATCAGGAACTATCTTCTGTACGAACTTAGGTATTTCTTTTCCATACGCTCTGTTGGCAGGTTCTGCCATCAAAGCCTTGATCAGAACACCAGGGTTAAGCGTACCTTCGCTTTGCATCTTAAGAGCCATCCGGAAAGCTTTTGTTTTCCATGCTGCAGATGTATACAACACTATCTTCTGCGGGGTCATCTTTGTGACCTTCAGTATCTCTTCAATGTCTTCCAGTGTGTTGTCCACAAGTTCCTCTGCAAGTTCTGCATTGTTGTTTAACAGTTCCGGATCAAAGATAGGATAATGGGCAAGAGATACAATGTCATTCCCCTCATGTCCCAATGCCTGCCAGATCTCTTCACATACATGTGGCATGAATGGTGCCATTAGACGCACCCAGGTATCCAGCATATCATAGAGTAGATTGCTGCCTCCTCTTTTTTGATACCATTTGATATCATTAAGTAGCAGGAAGAATGCATTTTGCAGGGCACTGCGGGTCCTCAGGGATCTCATATCATTGTTAGTTTCCCTGATGCGGTGTTGCAGACGGCTAAGCATCCACCTGTCAATGAGTTTCAGTTCTCCGCACATGCCACATACTGCACCTGATTCAATGATCTCTCCGGCAAAGGAGTAGAATCTTTCCACCTGTTTTTTTGCAGCTTCTACCCCGCTGTTCCTCCAGTCTGCGTCCTGTGTCTGTTCGGCACTGGAAAGGATGTACATACGGCTGATATCAGCACCATATTCATCTACTGCGTTCTTCAGAGTGAGCAACGGACCTTTGGATTTGCTCATCTTTTGACCCTCGAGGGAAACAAAACCATTGACAGCAAGAGCCCGGGGCCACTTCTTCTCTTCAAATATAGCTACATGATGGAAAAGGAAAAACAGTAAGTGATTGGGTACAAGGTCTTTACCTGAAGACCTGAGGTCCACAGGATACCAGTAGTCCATATCCCTTTTCATCTGTGCTATGAGTTGTTCATCAAGGCCTGTAGCTGCTGCTGCCTGCTGCACACTGCCCTTTCCCAGAAGCACATAATCGAAAAGTTGAGGGGTGAGATGTTCCGGTCCGATACCGCGGGAAAAGAACTTGTTGGTGATGTAGTATGTCATATAAATAGTGGAATCACCAAGCGACTCAATGAGCCATTGATCATCAAAAGGCAGGTGCGTGCCAAGTCCCTTTTTCCTTGCACAGGCCTTGTCCTTTAGCCAATCGACCTTGTTGTTGAACTCCACCCTGTATTCTTCAGGAATGATCTCCATCTTCTCAATACATCTGTATACCTTTTCTTTCCATTCCGGATTCGAATAGTTGAGGAACCACTGGCCTTCGACCATGTTGACCACACAGGGCGTTCCACAGCGGCATACCACCGGTTCGCTGAACTCGTAGAATATTTCTCCTATGCCCTGACCTATAAGGTCCTGGGTGAGCACGTCCTTGATCTTGGAAACTGCTATGCCGGCATATTTCCCGGTGTTCTCTTTGAGCACACCGCCATGGAACTCTCTCCTGTAAACGATCTTTGTCGCCTCTTCAGCTTTAGGATCTTTCTGGTCCTTCACACCAAGCTGTTGAACGGCTTCTACAGCAGGGTATTCTCCGAATTCCTTAGCTGCTATCAGGGAAATTAGCTTTATATTGCGCAGGTCTTCCCTGATCCCGTACTGTGAGAGATCCTTATCGTAAAGGTCTTTCAGGGCAAGATAGTCATAGGGTGCGTGGGCAGGCACGCTCATCACGATCCCACTACCATTCTCTCCCCTTACGAAGGAGGCTGGCAATGTAATGACATCATTGCCTGTGAGAGGGTTCTTCACCTTTATACCTATGAGGGATGCAGATGGCACATCCTCTACGAATTCCACTTTCCTGTCAGTGAAAGTTAGCTTCCTGTAAGCTTCTTTGCTTACCACCCAGAACTCCGTTCTTCCATCCTTTTCCACCCTTATCTTGACATGCTCTATATCAGGATTGATCCAGAGGTTCGTAACACCAAAAATAGTTTCTGGACGCAGGGTAGCGCAAGGCAGTACAACACCATCATGCTGGAATTTGACAAAAGTATAATCAACTATCGTTGCTTCTTCCCCGTGCAGGATATCATGGTCCTCAACAGGATTGTTATCGTTCGGACACCATTTAACAGGATGTGATCCCCTGACAATGAGACCTTTTTCGTGCAACAGGTTGAACTGCCATTCGATGAACTTCTTATAAGTTGGGTCAGTGGTGGTGAACTTGCGTCTCCAGTCAATAGAATAACCAATAGAACGCATGGCCTTTTCAGCTTCTTTGCTGAAATACTCCACGATCTTCTCAGGAGTGATCAGCGTTTCCAGAATATCTGCAGGTATGCCATGCAACTGCGAATATACCTTCATGGTCTGAGGATCGCGGTTGGCTATCAGCTCGGCAAGACCTACGATAGGTGTTCCTGTGACATGGAAGCCCATAGGGAAAAGCACATTATATCCCTGCATCCGTTTATATCGTGCTATGACGTCTCCTATGGTAAAGGTCCGGGTGTGTCCTGCGTGTAAATTACCGTTGAGATAGGGGTAGGGTATTGTAATAAAGAACTTTTTTCTCTCATCTGGCTCAGGCTGGAAGACCTTTGTATCATCCCATGTCTTCTGCCATTTTCTTTCTATCTCGCACGGTATGTAATCCTGTTCCATGGTTACGCCTTTCCGGTATACCTGTTATTATGCATTCATCCAGTGATCCCTTCTGGGACCATTGATGCCTTATTTATATCTTGATTAACACCTAAATAACTTACATCCACATAAAGTCTACTCTTTTGAATGGTCCATTCAGCAGACAGATCCCTTGCTAATCTCTTTTCTGATCAATGGAAATGGGTTCAATAGAATACAGTTCAGTAAAATACTTCTTTTTTTACTGTATTCACATCATACCGTTATGCTTATTCTTAAAGAATTGAATTTAGTTCCATGCACGTTGAGTTCGTAAGTGGTCGCATATTCATAGAAGATCTGAAGTCTTTTCTCAGGACAATAGGGGACCTATCAAAGGCAACTGGTTGCATAGTTCAGTCTATGAATGCGGATAAAATAGCAGGTGAAAATCATTTGAAGTTTGCTGTAGCAAAAGCTCTCAGGGCGTTCGAACAGGAAAGAAATGCTGCAAAGGATGTGGGTATTGAGATTATGCGCTATGCATCAGGAAAACGTCAGATCGGGGAAGCGTTCTCCATAGGTGTCCACCAAGGCCAGAACAATGTAGTTTTTATTGTAATGGGTGAGGCATGTTCTGTTCCACCATGTGTGGACATGCTCGGACAGATGGTTGTGCCAGCAGATGTCATTGCGTATCTGCCGTCCAAGAGAGACGAAATGATCATGCAGTTCGGCATCACTGCAGATGAGATCGAAGTTGTGGGTGAGCAAATGGTCCCGGAGCTTGTCATCGAGCGAGTGGCACTTGTGGATGTATTGAAGTGATATCTACGAAATAATAATATATGACCGGTCAGTAAACTTGCCATTATTAATTAAGCCAATAACATATCATACGATTATAGATATTATTACGGGAGAGTTTGAACTCATGTCACATAAGAAAACAGCAGAAGCAATGATCAAGTGCGCAGGTCCTATAGAATCCGCCCTGTTGCCAAGACTTCTACATGTTACGGAAGCAGCAGCAATAGCAGCATCTTATCAGATGGGTAGAGGAGACAAGCATTATGCTGACCAGGTTTCAGTGGAAGCCATGCGCCGGACTCTCAATTACCTTGACATGAAAGGGATCATAAAGATCGGTGAAGGGGAAAGGGATGAAGCCCCGATGCTGTACATAGGCGAACATGTTGGGACCTGGGAAGGCGATCTTGAAGTGGACATTGCTGTGGACCCTCTTGAAGGTACCAATCTGGCAGCAAATGGTACTCCGGGTGCCATCTCCGTGATGGCAATGGCAGAAAGAGGTGGCCTTTTCCACGGACCTGACATCTACATGGACAAGATAGTGGTGGGTCCGGAAGTGGTTAAGTATGAACGGAAGCATCCGGAAGATAGCATTAACCTGGATGCTCCTGTCAGAGATAATCTGGAAATAGTGGCCAAAGCACTTAACCGTAATATCGATGAACTGGTGGTCGTGATCCTCGACAGGCCAAGGCATGAGGCAAAAATAAAAGAGATCCGGGAGACTGGTGCCAGGGTGAACCTGATCACAGATGGCGATCTGATGCCAGGGGTTGCCACAGCCATACGTGGTTCAGGGGTCCATGTGGTAATGGGTGCCGGAGGTTCCGGAGAGGCAGTGCTTACTGCTGCTGCTATGAAGATCCTGGGTGGTAAGATCCTTGCAAGGCTTGTGCTGCCTACTGTGGCCAATGGTAAATCCGAGGAAGCTATAGCTAAAGAGAAAGCTGAAAAGATGCCAAGACTTGAGAAGATGGGCATCACGGAAAAGAACATGGATGATGTGCTTGACACTAACCAGCTTGTTCCCGGCAACGATGTGATATTCTCAGCAACCGGTGTCACCCCCGGTACTATCCTGAAAGGTGTGAACCTTTTTGGAGAAGGCGATGCAAGGGTACACAGCCTGACCATGGGCAGTTCCGGTGTGGTGAAATTTACAGATACCATATACATACATGACAAAGAGACCACTCCTCTGCGTTTCGTTTAATAATGAAAGTGCACGTATCGACATTTGGCTGTTCGGCAAACCAGGCTTCTGCAGAGGTCATGATGGCGACCATCAGGAACCTGGGACATGAACTGGTATCTGAGAAGCATGCTGATGTAGTAGTGCTCAACACCTGCACTGTCAAGTATTCCACTGAACAGAAGATCCTGCATAAGATCAGGGAACTGGGGGAAAAAGGCATCGAAGTGGTGGTAGCCGGATGTATGCCTGAAGTACAGCTTGAGGACATCATCCGTAACAATCCCGATGCTCATATTTTGGGAGTGAACTCAATATCAAGGATAGGGGAGGTGCTAAATTCCATAGCTCCACCCGACATCTGTTCGCAAAGTACTTCCCGGCAAGCTCTGCATGTGTTTTCTCATGAACCTGAAGGTTTTATCAATGTTCCTAGGTTGCGGTTCAACTCCAATATCCACATCTGTCAGCTTTCCCAGGGATGTAATAACGCTTGCTCCTATTGCATTGTCAGGTTCGTCAGAGGTCCGCTCAGGTCTTTCCATCCGGATTCCATTGTAAAAGATATCGAACAGGGCGTTGATGATGGCTGCAGGGAAATATGGCTCACTTCACAGGACAATGCCCAATACGGTACGGATCTAGATTTCAGGCTTCCTCAGCTGCTTGAGAGGATATGTGATATACCAGGCGATTTCAAGGTCCGTGTGGGAATGATGAATCCTTTTTCTGTGCTTCCCATACTGGAAGAGTTGTTGGATGCTTTTGAGAACGATAAGATCTACAAGCTCGTTCACTTGCCTGTGCAATCAGCATCTGACAATGTGCTGAAAAGGATGAACAGGTTCCATTCCATAGAAGAGGCCGATCTTATTATAAACAGTTTTAGGGACCGTTTTGATGACCTTACTCTATTCACTGATATAATAGTTGGTTTTCCCGGAGAGCAAGATGATGATTTCATACAAACTGTTGAATGGGTAAAAAAGCAGAAACCTGAAAAGGTGAACATTTCCAGGTACACTCCCCGCCCGCATACAAAGGCCCTTGAATACCGTAACATTGATTCACGCATCGTTGCACAGCGCTCCAATGAACTGCACGCTGTATGCGAAGAAGTCAAAATAGGTGTCAGGAAGAGTATGATGGGCTGGCAAGGCAGGGTCTTTATTTCCAAAGAGGCCAAGGTAAAAGGTCTTATGGCCCGTACAGCATCCTATAAGCCTGTGGTCATTCCGGAATCATCAGCTGTCCCCGGGAGCTTTTGTGATGTTGAGATCTTCGATGCGACCCCGGGTTATTTTCTGGGAAGGGTAATTAACTGAAATTATCCACAAATATAGAAACTATTTCCAAATTCAAAACCGACAAATACAAATAGATCTATGTAGGAGACAATTAAATTAGATTCTCAATTGTGAAGGTATAATGTATCCAAGCGTAGCCAATTTCCAAATTAACTGGGTGGGATGAAAATAGGTTCCGTTGAAAAATACCAATCTCTTTTCATATTGGGATCAGTGGGTTTTGGATTGATCCTGGGGCAAATCACGATCATCCAGAATTACGCGGCTCTTTTTATTGTCCCTTTCCTAATGGTTATGCTATACGGGATCTTTTTACAGGTCCCTCTTAATCAACTGAGGAATTCTTTTAAGAACTGGAAGTTCGCTGCTGTAAGCGGGAGCATGAATTTTATATTCAATCCACTGCTTGCCTTTGTACTGGGGTATTTATTTTTAGGAGATACGCCCGCCTTATGGATTGGTTTCATTATGCTGATGGTCACTCCCTGTACTGACTGGTACCTGCTCTTTACAGGCATTGCACGTGGTAATGTTCCGCTTTCTGCATCCATCCTTCCCATGAACCTTATCCTTCAGTTGCTATTGTTGCCAGTGTATTTGCTGATCTTCGCAGGCACCATTGCAACCATTGATTCTGGCCTGCTGCTCGAAAGTGTGTTTCTTGTACTATTTATTCCCTTCTTCATATCTCTTTTAACAAAGATGACCATTCCAGAAATAAAAGGTGAATACTGGCTTGAAAAAAGGATCTTTCCAAAGCTTGACCACTTGCAGTTCTCCTTTTTGAATCTCGCCATTATCGCCATGTTCGCTTCACAGGGAGAGCAGCTAGTTCAAAACCCTCTGGTACTGCTCAAGCTCATAACCCCGGTATTGTTATTCTTTGTAATTGTGTTCATTACAGGACAAATGGTTGGACAGTTTCTTCGTTTTTCCTACCAGGATACTGCAAGCCTTAACCTGACAACCCTTGCACGCAATTCTCCTATAGTGCTGGCAATTGCACTCATGGCCTTTCCTGAAGAACCCCTGATAGCATTGGCATTGGTGATCGGTCCTTTGATAGAGCTGCCTGTTCTGGGTATCATGTCCAATACTTTGCTTTTGATCAGGAAAAGGTGGATAACCAGTGACGATAGTTACGTGAAGATCGAAGTTGCACATGAATTATAGTCAGTTATATGATAATGAAGAATGCTGATGAAGAGGCCTGATGTCTTAACATTCCGGTCTTTATCCAGCATGAGTTATTGGTCGGACCTGTACTTCATCCTTTCCACGATCGCCTTATCATATAGTTTTACGATATCACTGCGCGTGATAATTCCAAGTATTTTTCTGCTGTCCTCCCTTGATACAACGGGAAGCCTTCCTATGTCTTTTGTGGCAAGGCGCTGCAGCACAGTGTTCAAAGATTCGTCGGGATATGCAACGATCAAATTGGAAGTGGCGATCTCACCGATGGTCTTGTCAAGTTCTCCTTGCTTCACCTTGTCCCTGATGTCCTTCAGGGTCACGATACCCCACAGCCTGCCTTCCGGGTCCAGCACTGGAAATCCCGCATGACGGCTGGATTGCATCAGAGCGATGAGAGCTTCTACCTTCTTGTTCACTGAAATGGTCTGCACTTCTCTTTTCATGGCATCCGCAACTTTCAATGATTCCATTATGTCCACTTCCTTGCCTTTCCTTATGGTAAATCCTCGCCTGCGCAGCGATTCGGTAAAAATGGATTCCGGATGGAGGGCACTTGAAACAAGATTGCTTAACACGCATGCAAGCATAATGGGAAGGACCAGACCATAATTCCTTGTAAGTTCGAACAGGACAAGTATTGCAGTAAGCGGTGCCCGGCTGATCCCGGTGAAAACTGCTCCCATGCCAGCCAGTGCATAAGCTCCGGGCTCGGACGTGACCCCCGGAAAAAGACCGTTGACAATGAACCCGTAAGCTCCTCCAAGCATAGAGCCAATGAACAGGGCAGGTACAAAGGACCCTCCTGACCCACCTGAACCCAGGCTAAGGGAAAATGCAATAATTTTCAGGATCAGCAGGACCAATAATATGTTGAACGTGATCTCATTCTCCAGTACCTGGCTTATGGTATCATAGCCAACGCCGAATATTTGTGGGTAGAAATATCCTATCATTCCCACAAAAAGGCCCCCTACAGCAGGTTTTGTTATGGGATGTATGTTGAGCGCATTGAAAAGGTCCCTGCATTTGTAAAGTGAACGCATGAGTATCACTGATATAAGTCCGGCAAGTAATCCAAGAACGAGGTAGAGGACAGATTCGTGTACAGGGCTTATAAGCTGATAATCTGAGATCTGTATAGGCCGTACCCCAAATATAACATTGGAGACAAGAGTTGCAAAGACCGCAGATATGACAATCGGGACCAGCGTTGCAGCTTCAAGCTCTCCCAGGATCACTTCTACTGAGAACACAACCCCGGCAAGAGGCGCATTGAATGCTGCGGCAATACCCCCAGAGGCACCACATCCCAGTAATATTTTCAGTCTGTTTCCTCTCATTTTAAGCATCTGGGCAAAAGTGGAGCCAATACCTGCACCAGCCAGCACCACAGGAGCCTCTTTTCCTACAGAGGCTCCCGAGCCAAGGGATATCACAGAGGATAGCACTTCCAGGAACACGGTTCTGGGTTGCATTTTTCCTCCGTACAGAGTAGCCGATTCTATTACATTCTCTATGCTGTATCGTTTCTTTTTCATGAACCTGTGGGAAATTATACCCACCAGCAGTCCTCCTATGGCAGGTATTAATATTACATGGTAATGCTGGATGCCGTGTGCAGGCTCGAAGAACAATTGGGAGCTTAATTTAAGTGCATGGTCGTACAGTACGATCACTATGCCTGTCAATACTCCTACTATAACTGCAAGTGAGTTTGAAAAAACAGATTCACTGTTCAACCATTGCATAATTTTCTGTATTTGATGCTGCAATAGTTCATTCAGATACAAAATTTCCATTCTTTTATTTCTCACTAAAATCCTATGCTATTATAATTAGGAACACCAGGCACATTTTATATTAAATAAATCATATTTTATATAATATAATACTTCCCTTTTTGCCTTCCCTTAACCTTATCTATTATTATTCCATATAAAATAATATACATGGTCAGGAGAAGATATGCTCGATAAATTGTTCGATCCGGATGTTATTGCAGTCATTGGGGCATCCCGCACAGAAGGTAAGGTCGGCCATGCTGTACTAAAGAATCTCCTGCAGGGAGCCGGTCATAAGGTCATTCCTATCAATCCGAACGTCACTGAGATCTTAGGGCTAAAATGTTATGCCGATGTTCTTGATGTGCCAGAAAAGATCGATCTTGCAGTTATAGTGGTACCTGCGGCTGCAGTTCCTTCTGCAATGGAGAAATGTGGACAGGCAGGTATAAGTTATGTCGTTGTGATATCTGCAGGTTTTAAGGAGGCCAGTCTGGAAGGTGCAAGGCTGGAGAGAGAGATCACAGCCATTGCTGGAAAATATGGCATAAGGATGGTCGGTCCGAATTGTCTGGGAATCATCGACACTTCTTCTTCGCTCAATGCGTCATTTGCCGCGTCCATGGCCTTTCCAGGGAATATAGCTATGATGTCCCAGTCAGGAGCCATCTGTACCGTGACTCTGGATTGGGCAGACAGGACAGGGGTGGGATTTTCCAAGTTCATAAGTCTTGGGAACAAAGCCGACCTTGCAGAGAATGATTTTCTTGAACTGTTCAGAAAAGATGAGTCCACAGCTGTGATAGCTGCGTATCTGGAAGGTGTGAAGGATGGTCCGCGTTTCATGGAAGTTGCAAGGAATGTGACCAGGGAAAAACCTGTAATAGTAGTGAAATCGGGTCGTACGGCTGTGGGTTCCAGGGCCGTGTCCTCACATACGGGTACTCTTGCAGGTTCTGATGCCGCATATAACGCAGCCTTCAGGCAGAGCGGTATTATAAGGGCCGATTCTCTGGAAGAGATGCTGGACTACAGCAGGGCTTTTTCCACATATCCTTTGCCACGGGGCAGAAAAGTTGCAATTCTCACCAATGCAGGAGGACTCGGTATACTTACTGCTGATGCGTGCTATAGCATTGGGCTTTCAATAACCTCTTTTGAGGAAGAGACCATTACTAAATTGAGGGAGAAACTTCCCGAAGCAGCTGGTCTGTACAATCCGGTGGATGTGCTGGGAGATGCCGGCCCACAGTTGTATGAACACGCTTTAGAAGTTCTTTTGGCCGATCCTAATGTGGACGGTATAATCGTACTTGTTTCTCCTCAGGCTATGACCGATGTGCCTGCTATCGCCCAGTCTCTGATCAAAATTATCAAGACTTCGGACAAACCCATCCTGTGCAACCTCGCAGGTGGAACGCGCATTGCTGCAGGCGAGGAACTTTTGAACAAGCATGGCATACCGAATTATCCTTCTTCCGAAAGGGCAGTTGCCAGCCTGAAAGCATTGTGTGATCACAGTTCCATAAAGGTAAAGGAATACAATGCGCCACATTTGATGGCATCTGACAGGGAAGCCGCACAAAAGATCATAGATGATGCTATTGCCAGCGGAAGGAGAACTCTGGGTCTTGAATCCATGGGACTGCTTGAAGCTTATGGGATCCCCGTGGTAAGGTCGAGAATGGCAGCTAATCTGTCCGAAGCTATCCATGCATGCGAGGAAATGGGTTACCCGGTAGTGATGAAGATCATATCTCCTGATATTTCCCATAAGACGGATGTGGGTGGTATCAAGCTCAATCTGAGGAATGCAGAGGATGTGGAACGTGCTTATCTGACCATGATGTCGGATGTTAAACATTACATGCCCAATGCCCAGATAACAGGTGTGCAGGTGCAGCAGATGGTCACAGGTGGTAAAGAGGTGATCATAGGCATGGACCGTGACCCTCAGTTTGGTCCGCTTCTGATGTTCGGGTTGGGAGGTGTATATGTAGAATTCCTCAAGGATGTATCTTTTGCTGTAGCTCCTATCAACGATAAGGAAGCTCAGCACATGATAGCTTCTATCAAGACATATCCACTGATAGCTGGCGTAAGAGGTGAAACACCTTCAGATATCAAGGCTATGATCGATACTTTGCTCAAGGTGTCACAGCTTGTGATGGACTTCCCATGCCTGACGGAATTTGAGATAAATCCTCTTATGGTCATGCCCGAAGGCAAAGGCTGCCTTGCCATGGATGTCAGGATGACTTTAAAGAACGAATAAGAATATGGTGTTAGATGATCTTAATAAAAAATAATCGAATAGTTGCTGTTAAAGTGTATTAGGAGGGAGATCATGGCTTCAATGCTGGTAAGTTCATCGGAACAGTACTCAGGAAAAAGTTCTCTGTGCCTGGGTATTGGAGTGCTCCTTAAAGAGAGGGGTTACAAAGTAGGATACATGAAGCCCATTGGCAATTTGCTCATAGATGTCAATGGATCACTTGCAGATGAGGATGCTCAGGGCATAAGGAAGTTATTGGGATTACAGGACGATATGAGTTCCATTACTCCCATTTTGCTTACGGAGAACCTCACGGATGATGCTCTCATGGGAGTGGAGAAAGGGCTCGATTCGAGATTGAAGGAAGCTTATGAAAAAGTGTCAAAGGGCAGGGATGTTGTGCTACTTGAAGGAGCCGGCGGCATAGGCGGAGGAGCTATGTACAATCTCTCCGACCCGGAGGTAGCCACTAAGCTTGATACTAAGATATTGCTCATCACAAGATATGATTCTGCCCAGGCTGTTGACCGGATCCTGTGTGATCTGCGTATAATCCAGAACACAGAGATCCTTGCAGGTATAATACTTAATGAGGTCTCACCGGATAAACTGGAACAAGTTTCCCATCTGGTAGTACCTTTCCTTGAGAAAAAAGGCATTAAGGTGTTCGGGGTAATTCCGGAAGACCATATGCTGCGCTCTGTATCAGTAGCTGAGATCGTAGAGGATCTTAATGCAGAGGTGCTGGTAGGTGCAAGCCATATGGAAGATCTGGTGGAGCACTATCTGGTGGGAGCCATGGAAGTTGGTTCAGCTATAAAATACTTCAGACGTATGCCAAACGCAGCTGTGATCACAGGTGGCGATCGTTCTGATATACAGATGGCTGCCATTGAGGCCAAAGTAAAGTGTCTGGTGCTTACAGGTAATCTGCGTCCCAGTGGAGCGGTATTGGGGAGTGCAGAAGAGGCCAATATTCCTGTAGTTCTTGTAAGGGGCGATACCATGAGCACCATCGAAAAGATGGAGAACCTCATTGGACATGCGCGTATAAAACAGGAAGTGAAAATAAAAAGGATCGTAGACCTCATCAAAGAGTATGTGGATCTTGAGGGCTTGATTTCGGAAATGGGACTTATAAAATAAGTCCTTATTCCGTCACGCATTTTCTACTTCTTTTGTCCTCTGCCGGAGTATTTCTACAATGTCTGGATTCTGCAGCGTTGTCACATCACCAGTATTCCCTTCATTGACAATGGCCTTGAGCACACGGCGCATTATCTTACCGCTCCTTGTCTTAGGAAGTTCATCTGTGAATATGATCTGTTTTGGTCTTGCAATAGGGCCAATGTTCAGAGCCACATGGTTGACCAGTTCTTTCCTGAGTTCTTCAGTGGCTTCCACTCCTGAACGAAGTATGACGTAACAATAGATAACCTCTCCTTTGAGCTCGTCCAGCTTTCCCACAACAGCCGATTCTGCGACTGCGGGGTGTGATACCAATATGCTTTCTACTTCTGCAGTGCCTATCCGGTGTGCAGCTACTTTAATGACATCATCCACACGTCCGGTTATCCAGAAATAACCATCATCATCCTGTTTTGCGCCATCCCCTGCAAAATAGGTCTTCCCATCCCATTTGCTCCAGTATGTCTCTTTGAACCGTGCCTCGTCGTTGAATATGGTACGTACCATGCTGGGCCAGGGTTTTTTTATCGCCAGCAGGCCATCCGTTCCTCTGGACACTTCATTGCCTGCTTCATCGAGAACAACTGCCTCGATCCCCGGGAAGGGTCTTGTAGCGCTGCCGGGCTTGAGTGTGGTGATACCGGGCAAGGGAGTAATGAGCACCATGCCTGTTTCTGTCTGCCACCAGGTATCGACAATGGGACATCTCCCATGTCCGATATGCTCATGGTACCAGAGCCATGCTCCCGGATTGATGGCCTCTCCCACGCTTCCCAGCAGGCGCAGGGTGGAAAGATCATGCTTTTCCGGCCATTCCGCACCCCATTTCATGAAAGTCCTGATGGCTGTAGGTGCGGTGTAGAGTATGGTCACTTTGTGCCTTTCGATAAGGTCCCACCATCTGTCCTTCTCCGAAAAATCAGGTGCTCCTTCATACATTAGCAGCGTGGCACCATTGGATAGAGGTCCGTATACGAGATATGAATGGCCAGTGATCCAGCCGCAGTCAGCTGTGCACCAGTAAATGTCATCTTCCTTGAGGTCGAATATCCATTTAGTTGTGATATGCGTGCCTACCATATAGCCGCCGGTGGTATGTACAATGCCTTTGGGCCTGCCGGTGGTACCGCTGGTGTACATCAGAAAGAGCATGTCCTCTGCGTCCATAGGTTCGGCCTCGCACACAGAGCTTTCGTTTTCTATTAGTTCGTGCCACCACAGATCCCTCTCCGGATACAGTTCCATCTCATTGCCTGCCTGCTTTACCACGAGCACCTTTTCGATGCACTGGCACATCTGTGCACCTCTGTCGGTCTTCTTTTTCTGTTCCACCACGCTGCCCCTGCGATAATATCCGTCACAGGTGATGATGAACCTGCTATGGGAGTCTCCTATTCTGGTGAAGAGAGCTTCACCGGAGAAAGCTGCAAAGACCACATTGTGGGGTGCGCCTATCCTTGCACAGGCCAGCATGGCTATGACTACCTCGGGTATCATGGGCAGGTAAATGGTTACAATATCCCCTTTTCTTACACCCAGTTCTTTCAGGGCGTTGGCACAGCGGCAGGTTTCTTCCAGAAGTTGCCTGTAGGTATATGTCCTGACCTCTCCCATCTCCCCTTCCCAGATGATGGCCGTTTTATCAGCCCGTTTTTCCATGTGCACATCCAGACAGTTGTAGCAGGCGTTAAGTTTCCCTCCTGCGAACCATTGTGCATGGGGTGGATGCCAGTCAAGTACTTTGTCCCATTCTCTGAACCAGTGGATCTCATGTGCAAGTTCGCCCCAGAATCCTTCAAGGTAACAGGAGGCTTTCTGATAGACATCAGGATCATTGATGTTTGCATTGCCTGAAAAATCCAGTGAAGGTGTAAACTCTCCACTCGTGTGTTCTTCCTTGTTCGTGTTCACTCCCATTTTCCACACCACACAGTTGTTGTTCTTATTTTTTTATTGGAGTGGATGGCTGAAATAGTTTGCTGTGGCAGCACAAGAGGTCTGGAAAATAAAAATAGGCTCTATAGAAAACATGCACATTATGTTTTAACCACTGAGTTCACAGAGAACACAGAGAATGAGAATAGTTATCCATCTCCGTGAACTCTGTGGTTGCATCTGCCTACAGGTGAGATTGTAGCATGACGATTTCTACAAAACCAGAATAAGCAAAAATTATGTTACTTCATTCTTTCCAGCACATCGCACATTTTGTTGATGGTGTCAATGGCTGTCTGCATGCCTTCTGCATCTTCAAGGGCAGGCTTTTGCAGAATACCTCCGAAGTGTCCCCCATCACCTACTACGATCATTCCATGTATGTGCATCCAGTCATGGATTGTCTGGATGGTCTTTTCCTGCCCGCCGTTGCGTGATCCTCCCACTGCTAAGGCTGCACCTACTTTGTTCTTTAACTGGAATCCCTGTCTCCTGTGCAGTACGCTGCGGTCGAACAAGGCTTTGACCTGGGCCGTAACTGAGCCGAAATATACCGGAGATGAAACGATGATGGCGTCTGTTTCTTTCAGTTTCCTGTACACTTCTTGCATATCATCATCAATGGGGCACATATCCTCGTCCCTGCATATCCCACATGCGGTGCATGGCGCTATCTTTGATGATGACATAAGCACACTATCAACTTCAAAGCCCCGGCTTTTTGCGATCCCAAGTACCTTATCTATCAGCTTGTCGTTGTTGCCACCTTTGACGGGGCTTGCGGAGATGCCTAATATCTTCATATCTATCATGCATGTGAAATACGACTGGATTTATTATCTTTTGCTTTTGGTGGCAGTGTTCATGGCATGCCAGAAGGATAAATATAAGAATAAATCCAATTATAATTCTATTTCGATGTTTCATATATCAGATATATATACATCGAGATCCTGTGCTTTAATGTTATTATATTAACTACTGATAGCGGTGATAGAATTTTGTCAGCTAAGGATATCCTCACTATAGATGATTTTGACGTGAAAGGTAAAACAGTGCTGGTACGAGTGGATATTAACACTCCTATGGACCCGGAAGGAAACATCCTGGACGATATGCGCATCAAAAGCCATATCCCCACTTTGGTTGACCTGCATGAGGCCAAGGTGGTGCTGCTGGCTCACCAGAGCAGGCCTGGCAAAAAGGACTTCACTACTATGAAGGCACATGCTGCCCGGATGTCCCAGTATCTGGGCCGTGAAGTGAAATATGTGGACGATATTTTCGGCACATGTGCAAGGAACAGCATCTCTGCGATGAAAAATGGCGATGTCATCCTGCTGGAGAATGTAAGGTTCTATTCTGAAGAGTCCATGGAAAGGACTGCAGCAGAACATGCAAGATCTCATTTGGTTAAAAAACTTCTGCCATATGTAGATATTTTTCTGAACGATGCTTTTGCTGTATCCCACAGAGCTCATCTTTCCATATTAGGATTCACTGAAGTTCTCCCTACAGGTGCGGGGAGGGTCATGGAAAAAGAGGTCCTTTCTCTGGACAGGGGTATAAAAGGTGGTTCACGCCCGTGTATCTTTGTGCTGGGCGGTGCAAAGGTGGATGATTCTCTGAAAGTTGCAGAGAACGTGCTCACCAACGGTGGTGCTGACAAGGTCCTTGTTACCGGTGTGGTTGCAAATGTGATGCTTGCAGCCTCGGGTGTGGATATTGGTAAAGCCAACATGGATTTCATAGAATCCCAGGGATATGCCGAGCAGATCGGAAAGGCCAGGAAAGTGCTTGAAAAATTCAATGGGAAGGTTTCCCTGCCCGTAGATGTGGCTCTGAGCGAGAACGGTAAACGCGTAGAGGTACAGGTCGAAGAACTGCCCAATGGCAACTTGCCTATTTATGATCTTGGTCTTGAAACGATAGTAGCTTTCTCCAATGAGATCAAGAATGCAAAAACTGTCGTTCTCAATGGTCCTGCCGGGCTCTCCGAAATGGCTGAATTCGCACTGGGCACGCATGAGATCATAAAAGCTGCTGTCCATTCGGAATATTCCATAGCTGGCGGCGGCCATATCTCTGCTGAGATCCGCAACCTGGGTTTTGAGGACCAGTTCTCACATCTGAGCACAGGCGGTGGTGCATGTATAGATTATCTTGCAGGAGAGAAGTTACCAGGTGTCGTGGCCCTGAAAGAAACTGCTATCACACGTAAACTTCATAAATAAGATGTATATGGTCGTAAAAGGGGGGAAGTCATGCTAACGGAAAATGAGGGAAGAATAGCTGTGCAGCTTGCAAGAAATACCATAGGGACGTATTTCCGTACAGGAAAGATGATAGACGGCTCTGAAACGGAGCTTCCTAAGGTATTTGACGAAAAAAGAGGTGTGTTCGTTACGCTTACGGAGAATGGTATGCTCAGAGGGTGCATTGGGCATCCGTATCCTGAATCCACACTTAAGTATGCTATCACTGACTCAGCCATATCCGCCGCTTTCCGGGATCCTCGTTTTCCACCTCTGCATATTGATGAGTTCGATAAGGTAGAGGTTGAAGTGACCATTCTCACCCCTCCCGAACGAATAAAAGTTGCACCTAAGGACCTGCCTTCAAAGATCGAGATCGGAAGGCATGGGCTTATTGTGAAGAAAGGTTATCGCCAGGGACTTCTCCTGCCTCAGGTGGCTCCTGAGAACGATATGGATGAGATCGATTTTCTCAGTCATACCTGCCTGAAGGCAGGACTGGAACCCGATGCCTGGCTCACGGGAGCTGAAGTTTATTCTTTCGAAGGGCAGATCTTCTCAGAAACTGAACCCAACGGCGAAGTTGTAGAAAAACATTTTGAAAAGAAGGAGTGAACCTTACCCAGCCTTACTGTCCCGCGGGTGCTGCGATCGTAAAGGACATAGAATAAAATATAGGGTCTATGCCAGATGTCAATCAAGTTGATGTGGAACTTGTCTGGGATCCGGTATGGAGTCCTTACATGATCCCCACAGAAGTTCTGTAAAGACCTAATATTAAGTAAGACTGTTCATAAATATCTCTTCAGTGAAGAGAGCAACCCCTCTATATCTTTTTCAAGTTCATCCAGCGAGACCTCTATCATAAGGTTGACATTTCCTTCCGGACCGAAAGTCCTGAAATCCGTGCGCAGGCCCAGAAGTTTCTTACCTTTTGCATAAGCATAACCTATCTCCCAGGATGTTCCGGAATCCGCATCACTTCCCCCGTCAAGTACTGCTACCACGATGTCACAATCATCGATGCCTTTCACATCATTCTCAAAGATGTTCTTCTGCCTCAGTTCAAGCCTGGTTTCTGTATCATCACTGCCATCTTCCTGTGGCAGGAATACTGAGAAACCTTTTTCCACAAGCCTGTCACGCAGATATACATTGAAATCCCTTTCAGCGTGTGAAAAGAGAGGTCCTGCAAGATAAATTTTCTTTTTGAGTGTCATATGATCATCCTTACTGGAGCAGAATCTCTATTTTAAGTGTTCTTAATAGATAAACATGACCCGGAAGGTTCAATGGATATAATATCCCGGTTTTAATAAATTAAAAAATAACAAGTCTATGATTCTATTAAAATTATATTATTAATTGCTGTATTTATTGCATATGTTTAAATATTACCTGATTATATTGCTCTTTTTTAATAGTTAAATGATAGCGCAACTAAAAAGGCTCCGCTGCCTTTTAAGCTGTGCATTGGTGGTATTGGTATGAGCCGGATCAATGGATTAGTCTGAAGTGTAACTATATCCATTGTTCTGGTAAATACAGGAGGAATATCTGCATCAGATAAGCAGGAACTCCTTTGGTATGCTTTCATCTGATGCTGAATTTACTCCTAAATGAACAACTAAGCAAATTTATAATATTATCTCTCATATTTTTTAATTAAGTTTAAATAGTTAGGTTGCATATTACTATTTGATAATATAGCTTGGAATCCGCTCTAATTTACAGAGTGGGTGGTATAAATGCAAATCAGATCAAACAAATCAATTTGTTTTGGACTTGTATTGTTTA
>NZ_JBFXHJ010000006.1:26592-28267 GCF_050177135.1 Methanomethylovorans sp. | reverse complement strand
GGGAAGACCATGACAGAGATTACGATGGATGAACTGCTCAAATGGATAATTAGTGTGGACAGGCGACTTATACTCATGGAATATATGAATAAGCATAAAGTTGCCAATGCTTCTGATATTGCACATGAGAACAACAGGTCTACCCAAAATATCAGCCGCGCTTTGAAAGAACTGGAAGACATGGGACTAATAGAATGCCTTACCCCCACAAAAACCACATGGAAAAAGTATATGCTTACGGATAAGGGGAAAACCGTAATGGATAAAATGGAAGGAAAATATATCTGACCTATATTCTCCTTCCTCTTATCTTAAAAGAGGTTCGCAAGCTTTCTTGATCGTTTACTTTATACTTCCATTTCAAGTGCCTGGTAACCCTGCACCAGGTCGATGTTGGCCCTGACAACTGACCCCTTAAACTCTGTCAGGTCAGGCGTAACATCATCCAGGCCTTCCACAGCATCCTGCCTGTTAATGGCCATACCGTCTGGTATCACTTTTCCATCCGGGACGATGATCTTGCGCACCGTGGCATTATGCATTACCAGAGTATCATCTCCGATAGTGCAGTCAAAGACCACTGAACCGAATCCAATGAAACATCTCGTTCCGATCTTGCAAGGACCGTGTACTATGCATCCATGGGCCAGGGATGTTTCAGGATCGATGAGAACCTGAGAATGTGACAGAGCATGGATGATCACATTATCCTGCACATTACAACCATCGCTGATAACTATCGAAGAACCAGGTTCATCTGCCCTGATGATAGCATTGTGCGCCACAAATACATTGTCACCGATATGGACATTTCCAATGATGATGGCGGTTTCAGAGATCCATGCTTTTTTACTTATCTTTGGTCGTTGTTTCTGTGGGTTTTCCAATTGCATATCATCACCTCTCTTCTTTAGGGACCGTAAATACCTGAAGCACCTGTAATGTGCCTACAGCGATATAATATGAGAATTTATGAGAACTTATTTAAACCTGTTGCTCCGAAGTTTTTCAAGCCTCCATAATGGAACTGGTATGTACCTAAGAGCACACAGCTTCCCCCTTAGAAATTGCACTTCTCACTTTTACAATAGCACAACAATAGAGGTTACAGACCAGGATCGCACAGAAAGTAAGGATCGCATGCAGGTGCACTATTCAAGTAGAATGATAATTTAAGATGGATATATTTATATTTAAAGGCGGACAAATCCAGAGTCCGGTATTAACATAATGTTGAAATTCACATCAGATGTTTCAAACAAATATCCCTTAACTGTAATCCAAAAACGGTGATAGCAATGATCAGATCTAAGGATGACTACAAATATTATCTGGAGGCAGACAGAATCGCCTTGTCAAGAAAAGGTAAAAAACCTAAATATTTTGACTATGATCATATATGGATGTTTGAACGTCTATTAAGGAAAGTCGAATACTATCAGAATTGTAAAAGATCACTCATTTGGAAGCCCTATCTTCTGCTTTTAAAAAGGAAATATTACTCATTGAGCACTAAACTGGGATTTACCATACCTTTGAATGTTTTTGGTCCGGGATTGAGCATTGCCCACAGGGGCACTATAGTTGTTAACACCGCCACACGGGTGGGAGCGAATTGCCGGCTGCATGCTTGTGTGAACATTGGCACAAAAGCTGGCTATGAAGACGTAGCGCC
>NZ_JBFXHJ010000006.1:0-26492 GCF_050177135.1 Methanomethylovorans sp. | reverse complement strand
GTCCGGGATTGAGCATTGCCCACAGGGGCACTATAGTTGTTAACACCGCCACACGGGTGGGAGCGAATTGCCGGCTGCATGCTTGTGTGAACATTGGCACAAAAGCTGGCTATGAAGACGTAGCGCCCAAAATAGGGGACAATGTTTACATTGGTCCCGGGGCCAAGATATTCGGACAGATAGAAATAGCGAATGGAATAGCCATCGGTGCAAATGCTGTCGTAAACAGGTCCTTTTTGGAGCCCAACATGTCGATCGCAGGAGTGCCTGCTAAAAAGATAAGTGATAAGGGCTCTGAAGGCATGCTTGTAAAGGCAACGGAACGTATGACGTAATTATCTTAGCCCATAATGATCTACAATGGAAAGGAGATCAGAACAGGGTCTTATATATATCCACTATATTCTTCCCGATCTCCGCCCACGTGAATTGCGCAGAATATGCTTTGATCTTCGTTGTATCCCAGGTTTTATCCAATGCCATCAAAATGGTCTCTGCCAGTTTTTCCGAATTTGCCGGCTCAACCAGCAATCCGTAGTCATCCGACACAATGATCTCCGGAACGCCGCCTACTTTTGTTCCTATGAAAGGCTTGCCACAGCCCAGGCACTCGAACATGACCGTCGGGTTACCTTCGTTCAAACTTGGCAATACGAATATATCACAAGAATTCACCCACATGGGGATCTCATTATGCAATTTACTTCCCGGCAGCTTTACATGATCCTCTAAGCCCGCATTTTTGATCTGTTTTCTGAGCTTGTTCTCCGTTTCCCCGCCACCAACTATGAAGCAAAGCACATCTTTTCTATGCTTCACCACTTCTTCCATAGCTCCGATCAGGTAATTGTGGCCTTTGATCTCCACCAGGTTCCCGACTGCGAGTATTATTTTCTTATCCAGAGGTAAATCTAAAGCCTTCCTGCATGTTTCCATATCCATAGGATGGAATTGATCCGGCCTGTACCCGTTTGGTAAAATATGAACAGGGGTTTTCACGTTCAATTTCTTAATACAGGATAAATTGCTATTGCTCACAGTTATTATCCTGTCTGCCGAATTGAGCACATATTCAATTCTTTCTTTCCATTCTTCATCTTTAAAGGGCAATCCATAAATATCATATCCGTGCCCCGTTACCACAAAAGGAACATTGTATTTTTCCTTAAGTTTTGCACTTGCATATCCTGAAGACCATGTGAAATGAGAATGGATCAGATCGAACTTTATATTATGTTTCCTGATCGATCTTTCAGCAGCTTTGAAATGTTTCTCCCCAAGCTTCTTATACTGGGAATTAAGGGGAGCGTATAAAATAGGGGTCGGATGAACAGATAGATTTGAAGGAATATTATTAAGGTCTATCTTGTAGTCCAGCTTGAACGTTTCCAAAAATGGCGTCTTAACGTATTTATAAAACTCTGAGATGGGATTGGATCTAACTAACACTGAACATTCTTTAAAATAATGGCATGTACTGTTAATAGATTCTTTTTGGAAATTATTGTAAGCCTGTATTATGAACAATGCTTTTTTGTCAGTCTGATTCAAGAAAACACCTACTGTTGATCTTTTTCAATGATTGTGACCTTTTACAGCTTGCAGCTGTTCCAAAATGCCTTTTTGATCATGGACTGGAGATCCATGGTTGATAAGGACCAGTTTTCAAGATGGATAAAATTGCACTTTGCTTTCATTCGTCCACCAGTTGTAAATTTCTTCACCGCTGGTCATCCATGCATTTTTATCATAACAATATTTAAGTATTTTCTCATATAATAATTTCCAATTCTTCCTGATAGGCCAGCTGAACGGACCATTATGCCACAGCAGAGTGATTACACCATTATATTTCTCTACGGTATCAATGAGCCTTTTCGAATATTCAAATGCCTCATCTAAGGACTTTGCGTAGGAGAACAGGGCGCCGTCCATAATGACCAGCGGCAGTTCCAGTATATCTATAGCCTCATTTTTATCTAAATTATATGGCTTAAATGGATGACACATGCCATTCCTGAATCCTATCATGTCATCGTACCCAAGTGTAGAATCATACTTAAAACCGGCTTTGGCTAGTAACTCCCATGTATCCGGAGCCTTAAACCTCAAGTAATGGTTCCTGTATCCTATGACCTTTTTCCCTAATGTGCTTTCCAATCTCGCTTTTTCTTCTTTCATGCTCTCCGGACTATTATAGGTATAATAACCGCCATGTACCCCCACTTCACATCCGTTATCCAGAATATTCCCCAGCTCATGTCCTATCTCTTCAATGTCGTATCTGAACCTGACCGGATCTTCCTTTGCAGTGATAAAATAGAAAGAGGATCTCGCACCATATTTCTTTTCTATGTCCATGATCTCGCTAAAGTTCAGGTATGGAGAATGCTCCTTTCCTTTTATTTTCCATGCTATTTGTGGTTTGAACGAATTATAATCCAGTGTCTTCAAACAATATAAAAAAGAAGACAGGATGTGACTGGATGGGGGATAGATATCATCAATATCGTGGGTCAGACAAACTGCAAACCTTTTATTATCCGGATATTCCACCTTCAAACCATCAGATACCAAAAACTCGGAAACCACTGGTTCAAAAGCGTTTTTATTCTTGCTGTTGGCATAATTGAATCTCTGATGCTTATCCAGTTTAGCAGGAGAATACTCTTCTTTTATGGTAAATATATCCCATAGTTCAGAATTCTGATCCAGCATCAACTGAGACCTCCAATGATAGAAGCGATCTTTTCAGCAGCATCTCCGTTTCCAAACCTGTTCCTGTGCAGTTTTAATGATGGACGGAACGAGCTGACCGCCTGGAATATCTTTGCTTTATCAGTTCCTACAAGAATATTCCAGCCATCCTCAATAGTTTCACCCCATTCAGAGTTCTCTCTGAGCGTTATACATGGGACCTTTAAAATATATGCCTCTTTTTGGATTCCGCCTGAATCAGTGAGGATCAGTTTTGAATGACCCATCAGCTTTATAAAATCCAGGAAGCCAAGAGGTTCTACCAGTTTCACGGATGAGTTCAGCCTTTCATAGAGGCCATACTCTTTCAGCAGCTTCTGGGTCCTTGGATGCACCGGAAATACAATGATTTCGTCCAGTTGAGAGAACGCATCAACAATATTTTGCAGATTTTCCTTAATATCTGTATTACTTGCTCTATGAATTGTAGCTACTGCATATTCTTTGCTCTTTAAGTTAAGATCAGATAAGATCGTTGATCTTGTTTCTGCTATTTCCTTATTGTGCAAAAGGGAATCGGCCATCACATCGCCAGTCAGATAGACATTATCCTTTATTCCTTCCATTTTCAGATTATCAACTGCATTTTCAGTGGGACAGAACAACAGGTCAGAACAGTGATCGGTCAAAACCCGGTTGATCTCTTCAGGCATTGATCGGTCAAAACTTCTTAACCCGGATTCCACATGTGCATTTTTAATATGCAGTTTTGCAGCTGCAAGAGCACCGGCAAGTGTCGAATTGGTATCACCGTATGTCAAAACGATCTCGGGTTCTTCTTTGATCAGAACCTCTTCTATTTTCTTCAGCATTTCTCCTGTCTGATATCCATGTGAACCTGAACCGATGCCGAGAAAATATTCGGGTTCAGGAATATTTAACTCAGTGAAGAAAACATTATTCATTTTATAGTCATAGTGCTGACCCGTATGGATCAATACCTCTTCATGATCTTTTCGTAATTGTTTGGAAACAACAGATGCTTTTACGAACTGAGGTCTCACACCGACTATGCTTGCTATCTTCATGATCTCACCTTAATTTGAATTAAAGGAAACGCCTGCTTTTGTTTCCTTTAAACTTTCCGGATAATTTTCAATGAACCACACTATAAATGCGGTGACATCAATTTTGTCATTCAGTAATTTTTCTCTTTTCTTGCTCCACTCTTCCTTAAGCGTGGGTACTTTTACAAGTTCAAGTGCTTTGTTCAATGCTGCTTCTGAGTCACTGTAATTAAAGATCAGATCATATTTCTCTTCAAGTTCGATGAAATTGGACATATCATCTTTTCCCACAAAAGAATTGCAACGGATCGCAGGCACGCCCAAAACGGCAGCTTCCGTTGTCATGGTCTGGCTGTCGCCTACGAACATCTGTGCATAGTACAGCAGATCATGTATCTTTTCCGGAGAAACTCTGACCCTGTATTTTTCCAGCTCCGGCTCCAGCTTACCTTCTGAAGTGATCAGTACCCGTCCATATTTCTCGAGCTCTTGAGCGAACTTTATTTTGTTTTCTATACCATGATGACCAATGTCATGATCTGCATTCCATGTAACAAACCTGAAAATTACGTATCTATCCTCTGTAGTTAGACCAAGCTCATTAAGAGCTGCTTGTGAGGGATGAAAATAATCCGGATGCAAGTAAGCCAGTTCTTTGTACCCGTTCAAGTATAATTGATTATCCCCTATCTTCTTTTTGTATGAGGACGGAGTAAAGATAACAGAGGCAAAACGATCTGTTAAAAGATGTTCTATGGTTCCTTTTTCAGAGTCCTCGAAAACTATAGAAGGCTTGTGTATAAGTTTGCCCACATGAGCACTATATGCATTACCTGAGCCACCTACCAGAATATCGGGTTTGAAAGAGCGGGCAATTTTGTAGAGTCTTTTCTCGATCTTCAATAATTCAACGGCCTTTGAAAACAAAGTTGGGCAAGCACTTCCAACTATATCATACTCAAATCCATAAGCATCCAACAGATCCAAAGACACATCTTTAGCAACTGCTGTCATTTTACAGATATGGCCTTTGCTTTCAAGGATCCTTATTGCGTTCCTGAAGAAATGAACTTGAGCAGGATGACCAACATTAAAAAGTACTCTCATTTTTTCACCGTTATAAGATTTCTGCATGATGATTAATTGCCGTTCTTACTTTTACTCACAATGAAAACTATTGCACAGGGAAATTTCGTTATTTTAGATATAAGAATGTGTATTTTCGTAGATAGACCAGTAATGGCGAAGCGGCGTAAGATCTTTATAGTGATATGTCTGTCGTAAAAATATATTTTTTCAATATTGCTTCCAACACTTTCAAAGAAAGATCTGAGATCTTCAATCGTATGATTTTTCCAATTCGTTTTCCTGACAAGCCCTGTTAGATTCGAATTATGTACCAGGACCAATATACCTCCTTCAGCAAGCATGGAAAGATATTTTGTCATTATTGGTTTATTTAGATCGATCCCAAATATTGAGAAGCCCGCCATAAATATAATATCATATTTCTCAGTGAAATATTTTTCCGGATATCTTCCATCAGCAACCAGAAATGTGACACTTGAGTTATTTTTTATCCTGTTTTCTTTTGCCTTCTCTATCGCACTTTCATCATAATCGAAGGCAGTTACCTTTGCCCCGTATTTTTCAAATAATAACGAATGATGCCCGGTCCCACAGCCAACATCAAGGACACTTGGATCTTTCTTATTAGAGCATTTTATACATTTTTGAATAAGGTACTTGTCCTCATCGTAATATTTAAACCCCATTTTTACAATAAGTTTATTCTGGATGCTGTCAATGATCTTCACTTTCTCATCATCCTCAGTGCTTTCTTTGCGGAATTGAATGCCAGGTCCTGTACCCAGAATAAAGCCCACCTGAAAGTGGTCGATGTCCAGCGATCCGGATGCAGCGTGATGTATAGATTTTCCATCTTGCCGGTCTCTATCAATCTGATAAGGTCATCAGTTGTTTCAGCGACGAACTTTTGCGTCCTTCCCGGAATAAAATCTCTAAGGTTATTCTTTGAGTTCCAGCCCCTTCCGGTATCAGTAAAATAATTAAGTTCTTCTCCGAGCGATAAATACGCTTCGCCGATAATTCCAAAATCCTTGAAATCATATCGGTTCCAAAGGTCCCGGTTATCATACTTTGATAGAGAGGCTCCATGCATACTTATGGTTTTCAGGGTACATATGCTTCTGAATCTCTCTACTTCTTCCTCGAACATCTTTATCGCTTTTTCATAGTCACCATTGGAGTCACTCAAAGTCTCATAATGATACCCGATCTCATGTCCCATTGCTTCGATCTGTTGCATGATCTCAGGAACATAGATATTCCTTTTAGCTCTGAAATAATAAGTTGCGCGTATGCCAAATTCCTTTTCGATGAGGGCGGTCCTCAGTGAAGGGACCGCCTTTCCATCCACATCGTGGCGCATCAGGACAAAACGCTCTGGCAGATCGTTGCCAGCGGTCAGATATTGCTCTATAGTAACAGAAGTATAGTTCTCAGCTAAGGCAGAACAGAGCTCACGAAACTTCTCAGTGGTAAAATCGAGGTCCTGAAAATTTAACACTCAGAATCACCCACTGATCTCAAACCATCTACGAGATCTTTCAATGGCACTACATTCACGTCGTCTAAATTCTTTAGGATATAGCGTATCCTCTGCTCAACAATATCTCCTTTAATTATCCAATAGAAGGGACGGCCTTTTCCAACTTTCGGAAACTCTTCCCTGCAGATATCGATGGGATGGAAGTAAAATATAGTGTGGCCCCTATTCAAGCTCTGTCTGATACCTTTCAGGATAAGGTTAGCACCAAGGAACCTCAGCATTGGTCCTCCAGACGTCGGTATTTTGATCCCTACATCATAATAGGACCAGGGGAATTCAATAAGGTCTCCGGTAGGAGCCGGTTCAAGGCTGCCCTTTGCCGGATAATAAGGAACGGTTGAAACAGAATTCAACGAAGAATCTGTTTTATTATACAAAGAGTTCACAGCCACTGAGGAATCATACTTAAAACCCATTTTTCTAAGCGAATCGAGCATTTGTCCGGTTACTGCTGCGTTCGGTGCACGGAAACCAATTACTTTTTGTCCGGAGGCCTTTTCCAGTATCTTCTTTGCTTCTATTGTGCTCTGTTCGAACTCTTCGATGGTCAGTAAAGGCTTTTTTGTGTTAGGATTGATACTGCACCTGTGATCGGCTCCATGACATGCGATCTCATGACCCCTTGCAGCAATGGACTCGATCAGACCCGGGTAGTGTTCTGCAACATCCGCCACTATAAAGAACGTGGCGGTCATGTTAAATTCATCAAGTATGTCCAGCACCCTTTTTGTCGGCTCACTTAAATAGTCGTATCTTCCTTCCCATTTTTCAAAGAATTCTTTGACATTTTTATATACTGAAAAATCAGACCCGCAAACAGAAGGAATATGATACCAGTCTTCAATGTCAACTGTTATTGATAAGCTTCGATTCACATGCAGCCGGTTCTTTCGTCCACCATACTCTATAAGGATGTTCTTCCCAAAATTTACAGCAAGGTCCATGGAATAATATGCACTCCATGAAAAAATATTAGATGACCACCGTTCGGGATGCGTAAGAATATAAAGATTATTAAGTTCTTTGCTTTCGATACGTCTTATGAGATCGATGGTATTATCAATGTCTATCTGCTGTGAATTTCCAGGAATATAATCCCTCATGTTATCCTTAAGGCCCCAGCATCTGCCGGTATCAGAAAAGTAGTTAAGCTCATCCCCTACGGATAAGTATGCTTCACCCACGATCCCGTAATCCTTATAGTTATAGACCTTCCAGAGATCACGGTTATCGAAATTTGACAGGGGTCTTCCGTGCATGCAGATCGTTTTAACATCACATATCTGCCTTAACTTTTCCAGATTAGAACGGAAAAGCTCGATAGCTTTTTCCGGATCACCATTGGCCTCGCTCAGCACTTCATAGTGATACCCGATCTCATGGCCCATATCTCTGATCTGCTTTATTATATCTGTGTGGAATTCACCTCGATTGGACCTGAAATAATAGGTTGCCTTGATCCCAAGTTCCTTTTCTATCTTGGCGGTTTTCAATGCATTTCCAGGAAATCGGTCTATATCATGACGCATGATGACGAATTTATCAGGATGAGGTTTGTCAAAATACTCTAATACTGTTATAGTTGCATAGTTCCTGGATATTGCTTCGCATATATTGCGAAACCGGGGAAGAGAAAAATCGAGGTTGTCAAGATAAGACATCAGATATCACCACTAGCAAAGATTTCGACGGAATTGATTTTGTTTGCCCATAGGTCCCATATGATCGCCCTATGACCTGCTGCCCGGGAGCATATTTACCCATTTGATCGGAATGATATGTTTTAGGTGTCATCATCTCTATTTTTTAATGAACGGATATCTTCCCTAAAGACCATTCTACTGTAAATACGATGGATAAGTTAGTTCCAGACCACACCCCGGACATCTGTTTCACTATCCTGCATAGATTTGTCAGATTCCTGCATGTCAAACAGCATAGCAAACAAAGTGAACTGTATCCCAGTGATCAGCAATAGAGCGTCCAGCAATGGGGAATTCGGAGACACTGGCCAGCCAAGGAACAACTTGGAGGCAAAAATGTAAGCTCCAAAGAGCAGGCCAATAGGCACCAGTACCATGCCCAGGGTATAGAAGAACACCAGAGGATGGAAACTCAATATCATGTACTTCATCTTAAGGCGCCACAGGAATTTCCTGAAAAGCATACCAGAAACACGGAACATGAACTTACTGTACTTGATAGAAGACTTTTCCTGACCGTAGCGGGCAGGCATTGTGACATCCATGGTGCGGAAACCAAATGTGTTGAGTTTGACAAGCATATCATTGCAGTATCCGTAATAAGTGAAGAGGGTGTCTATATCAATACCGGAGAGGGCTTTTCGGGAGATAGCAGTATAACCGTTCTGAGGATCCATAATATGCCAGTATCCGCTGCTGATCTTATTGATCATTGTCAGAACAGAGTTACCAAACAGACGCCATTTGCTCATGCCGCCCCTGAATTCCTTGCTAAGGAGACGATTGCCTTTGGTATAATCCGCTTTGCCCTGAATGATCGGCATGAGAAGCTTAGGAAGCTGGTCAGGGTTCATCTGGTTATCCCCACCCATGACCACAATAAGATCCATGTTCTCTTTCAGGGCGCGTTTGTACCCATGCAGAATAGCTGCACCAACACCCTGATTAATTTCATGTGTGATCACATGCAATCTTGGATCTTTTATGGATTCCAGCACCTGTGCAGTTGAGTCGGTGCTTGCATCATTGATAACAAATATCCTGGAAACGTAGGGAGGAATACCGTCAACTGTGATCCTTATAAGTTTTTCTTCGTTGTAGGCAGGAATGACCACACCGATCTTGCGTTCATGCAGAACAGCATGTTCGTCACTGACGAAAATGGATACTTCTACTCCTTTTACATCAAGCCCCGCATCTTGTACGTCCTTAAGCAGAGAATATTCCACAGGGACTTGTGTTCCATCGAATTTAAGGACATCAAAAGTATTGGATGAAAAAGCACTGAAACCAGCATATCTGCTTTCCGAAAGGTAAAATGTTTCCTCTACAACGGTCTGCTGTTCTTTTCCATTTTTATCGATGAGGATCACGGGCATAGATTCATGGCCTTTTAACTCACCTGTGACAACATCAGATTGTAACCAGAAGATAGGCTCCAGAAGTTTGGGGATCTCATCGGGATTATGGCATCCGTTCGGATAAAGGGTCACAATGATCTTTGGCTTAAGTTTATAAGCCTCCTGAAAACCAGTTTTTAAAGCCTCAGCCCTACCAAGGGGCTTATCGTGCCGGACAAGGGTTATATCCATACTTGTGGCAATGAACGCTGTGGCATCATCACTACAATCATCCACAACTATGATCTCATCAACATAAGATCTTGCTTTTTTGATGATATCCCTTACATACACTTCTTCATTATAAGCAGGAATTACAGCAACTATGGTCAACTATTTAGCCCCCGCATTAAAAGCCGGAAGGTGGCATACTTATCGTAAACCTCACATTCGCTTAGTATCGCTATGTGCATATTATCTAAATATCTATCCATGCAAAGCAATATAAATGTTTCTTTATATTTCAGTCGCTTTTAAGTAAATAATACATAAGGCTCTCATTAATTAAGTAAGTTATTGTTTTTGCATATCAAAAAGGCTTGTATATTAATAAAAATATGTAGATATATTTTGAATACAAGTATCACTTACCAACACCTATGATGGTGGAAGCATCAATATAGCCACAACGATTTAATCCAATGATACAAATTGTACTTCAATGAAATTACCTTGCCAAACTATAGTGTGGGATGTTCTCCCAGCGATAAGAGCAGCTATAGCGGAGGAATTAGTAAAACTTGGGGTGTCACAGCAGGAAACCGCCCGTCTGCTGGACATGGCTCCGTCTGCAATTTCCCAGTACCTTTCAAAGAAAAGAGGATATAGAATAGAGTTCGAAGATGATGTTAAAGTAGCTATCAGATCCATTGCCCGGGACTTGAGCAATGGAGAAATTGAGAGTTTACCACAACGCATTTGCGGCATTTGTACAATGCTGCGTGAGCCTGGCACAGGCTGCAGCCACCATTGCAAAAATGATGGCGAGAACTGATATGTTATCGGTCAATATCCGCTATTGTCACCGCAGTTGCCTTCGTCTTTCAAATACTCTTCCGCATCGGTATTATTCCAGACCTCATTATGTGGCCCGCTAAAACTATCAGCCTGAATACCTTCTTTTTTGATGAGGATCAACTTGTTGTCTTCAACTTCCACGATGATCTCATCGTTTGTTGACAGATCCATTTTTTGAACTACATTTTCCGGAAGTTGTATTTTGCGATCACTGGTAAGCCTGACACTTATACTCATATTTTTATCCGTAGTATTAATAGGCTATAACTGTTTAAATGCTTTACTGACAGCATTCTTCCAGTATATACAATGATCTGCCATAGTTTACTGAGCGCCTGATCCGAACATTATGCCATAGCTTGTAAAAGTGATCTGGCAGTCACTCTTACGTTCTCCTCACTGCCTACGCCGGGTTTCCATCCCAGTGCTTTTAATTTCTCTATAGAGAGCATCATTTTTGGCACATCGCCTTTCCAGCCCTGGGAACCTCCCGTGTATTTGAACTCAGGATCCAGTGCCATCTCTTCAGCCACTATTTCACCGATACGGGTGGCTGAAATGATATCTTCGGAACCGATGTTAAAGATATTGACCTGGTCGTTGCCTTTGAGGACAACGAGCATCATGGCATCCACACACTCTCTTACGTGCAGATAGGATTTGGATTGTGTCCCGTCACCCAGTATCTCCAGGTGAGCAGGGTCCCTTTTGAGCTTATGGATAAAGTCCACTATGATACCATGGGTCCCACGGTCACCTATTATATTGGCAAATCTGAAGATCCACGATCTCATATCAAAAGTATGACAGTAGGCTGTGATCATCGCCTCACAGGCAAGCTTGGACGCCCCGTACATGGAAATTGGAACTAATGGACCATAGTTCTCAGGAGTTGGAACGATATTGGCTTGCCCATATATAGTGGACGAAGAAGTGAAAGCGATCTCCTTCACATGCTGCCTGTGCATGGCATCCAGAAGGTTGTATGTGGCCAGAATGTTCTGGTCGAAATGCATCCTGGTATTAGAAGCTCCGATCCTTACATCCGGGTTAGCCGCCAGGTGAAAGACCTGATCCACATCATTGCATGCCCTGAGGATCTGATCCTGCTCAAGCAAATTCCCATTGATCAACTTGAAATGCGGATCATTTAAATGATGAGCAATCAACTCCATTTTACCGGAGCTCATGTTATCGAACACCACCACCTCGTGACCATCGGCCAGAAGCCTGTCAACAACATGACTGCCGATAAATCCGGCACCGCCCGTAACGAGCACTTTTTCAGATGAACCTGATCTCATCCTTCCACCATTCCAAAAAACATTACATCATCCCAAACATAACATAAAAACATATATAAGTGTTTTGAATTACCTTTACAGAAAATCAGGGATCATAAGATCGCAAAAAGAAAAAGTAGAAAATGTCCGGAAGAGACCTGAACTGCTCAGATCATTCCCTTCAATCTCTCAACAAGCTCCTGCCGGATACAGGCAGTGCGGTCCCCCCCACATACCATACCGCGGATACCTATGATATCGGGCTGGATGCGCTTGAGCACAGGAAGATCTTCGAACTTGAGACTGCCTGCAAGAGCTGATTCCAGACCCACCTCACGAATAGAACTGGTGAATCGGATGAGCTCTTCCTCGGACATGAATTCAAAGGTGGAACGGCCATCCTTGATACCCGTATCTACCATTACCACGTCCACACCGGCTTTTGCGCCGATGGCCGGGAGCAGGAAAGGAGAAATGGAATTTATGCGTTTATAATCAGAATATCCAGATGCTACTACCTTTTTGGAAGGGTCGAAATCCTTGACCGCTCTGTTGATGTTCGTAAGCATCTCCAGAGCCTGATCCTCTGTCTGCACATCGAACAGACCGACCTTTACATACTGAGCACCTGCAACTGCAGCACCCAGAGCTGCCAGAGACGCTGTTCCGGGTTTGTAATTAAAATCACCGATCGTTGCACTTATAGGCTTGTTGGAACCTATAGCCTCTTTCACTGACCTGATGACCCAGGGGAAGTTGGCGCCCAGAGAGCCTTCTTTGGGGTTCTTCACATCAATGATGTCAGCACCACCCTTGTATGCAGCGATAGCCTCTTCTTTGTTTATTGGGCTGACTAGCAATTTCATGTTAATGACCTCTATTTTATAGCATGAGAACGTCTATCAGTTAATATATGTTTCGTATCGTTTTTGTACTGGATTTATATAATATGAATGTGGTCCACGCTCAGGGTGGGAATCGGAAGAAATACCAACCTGTACATCTGGCAAGCCGCATCTGTAACACCTCAGAACCCATAAAGCTCATAGAAGAAGTGAAACCAAAAGAAATCTACATCGCGGACCTTAATATTCTGCAGAGAGAGGGGTATCACAATACCAACTTCGCGACGATCAGGCAAATATCCTCAAGGGTCAGTACGATGCTTGACCCCGGCATATCCTCACTTAAAGAGGCGATGGAAGCAAGTCCTCTTGCAGATACCATCATCATTGGAACCGAAACTGCATCCCTTCAGACCATAAAAGAAGTTGTTGCTGCTCTGCCTGGGAAAGTGAATGTCAGCATTGATAAAAAGTACGGGAAAGTGCTCACTTCCGATCCCCTCATGCCTCCTGAACCTGCTGACATCGTGCATCAGCTCAATGCTCTCGATATCCGGAATATCATCATCCTTGACATGGACAGGGTGGGCACATCCAGCGGAGTGGATTCACAATTCTTAAGTAACATTGTTTCCATTTCCCATCACCATGTGCTGCTTGGCGGCGGTGTGAAAGATATCGCTGATATCGAAAAGCTTGAAAGCATAGGCATAAAGGGCGCTCTTGTGGCAACTGCACTGCACAACGGTTCGATACCGCTGCACATGGCACAGCAATGACGAGAATAAAGGTGACGTACTTGGAAGAGATTGATACCACATCTGATACAAGATCTGAGATAACAATAGAAGAAGGCTTTGCAGAGATCAAAATGGGAGGCGGATGGTTCCTCACTATCAGCCTTGCTACAAGTGAGAAATATGACAATGAATATGTAGAGATAGCAAAAGAACGAGCCGGCCAGAAAAGGGGCCGTTTCAACCTCAACCCAAAATACATAAGGGACCTGGGCGAAACCCTCATCAAGTTCGCTGATGCTAACGATCTGTGATCCTTAGAGCCGGGAGAATTGAAAAAAGAATTGGAACAACTAAGTTCTTTATTCCCGGCCTTCTAATTCACGGCAAATGATCCCGAACACTTCTTCTTTTACTTCGTCCAAAGGTCTGTCAGCATTGACCACAACAAACCTTGAGGGTTCTTCTGCTGCAAGGCGCAGGTAATTGCTGCGTACTTTTTTCAGGAACTCCATTTTCTCGAACTTCGAGCGTTCCCCGCGTTCACCGCAGCGCTTTACAGCAACCAGGGGGTCAATGTCAAAAAGAAGTATCATATCTGGATCTATGGTCCAGCCTTTATGCAGGGAACGTATCCAGTCCAATGGCTCGTCAAATAAACCTGCAAGGGTAACTCCCTGGTAGGCGCATCTGCTTGCAGAATACCTGTCAGATATGATATTGGATCCATTTTCAAGGGAAGGGCGAATAAGCCTGGAAATATGGTCAGCGTGGTCTGCAAGAAAGAGCATGAGTTCCGCTATATGGTCCGTATCGCTGCGAAGGGCGCGGTTCACGGCATCACCAAGCCAGCTTGTAGTAGGCTCCCGGGTAAAGACACAACCTGAAAACCTTTTTTCATCCTGCAGTAACCGGCATATAGTAGACTTGCCGGAGCCATCGATACCCTCTAAAGTGATCAGTTTGCCTCTCATTCAATGAGTATCAATAAAGACAGGACTTATTAATACATAACCGCTCAGATACGATAAGTATTCCCGCTTCCGCACTGTGGACAGGTTACCTCGAAGAATTCAGGGTCTGACTCAAAGACATGATCACATGAGCTGCATTTGAAATACACCATGGACTGGTTGATCTCGGCCATTATTTCACCACTTAAAAATATAAATAAAAAATATATGAATATATCGGTTACCCTTTATGAGATATAGTGCTTCTTGTACAGATATTTTTCAAGCTCTATAAGGAAGAAAACTGTACTGGAAACCACTATGATCATCAGCCAATCCACAACACGAAGAGGTGCTGTGGAAAAGACAGAGTTCAAAGCGCCATTATAAGTTATCAGCAACTGGAGCAACACAACTATACCAATGCCCAGCAGCATGTACTTGTTAGACAGCAGATCTTTGTAGACATACTCATACATGGACTTGGAATTGAACAGATAGAAGATCTGGAAGAACACTATCGTGTTCAAAGCAACCGTGCGGGCTGCAGTAAGGTCCCCATCCCTCCCCATTTTCAGGAAGAATGTAAGATAAGCCCCTGCAACTATCAGCAGGGATACGAACACTATCCTTCTCTTGATCAGAGGAACAAGAATGGATTCCTTTGGCGGCCTTGGCGGTCTTTTCAGTATGCCCCTTTCCTTTGGCTCCATAGTGATGGGAACACCAAGTCCGATAGCTGTCACCGTATTGAGCCATAGGATCTGCAAAGGCACCAGGGGCAATGTGATCCCCAATAAAACTGCAAGCACTATGGATAGTCCCTGTCCGCCGTTCGTGGGCAGTGTCCATAATATGATCTTCTGGATCTTGCTGTAGACATCCCGTCCTTCTTCGATAGCCGCTACAATGGAAGAGAAGTGGTCATCTGCCAGCACCATGTCCGAAGCCTCTTTTGCCACCTCTGTGCCTGTTAGGCCCATGGCTACGCCGATATCCGCTGTTTTAAGGGCAGGAGCATCATTGATTCCGTCCCCTGTCACAGCCACAACCTCTCCTTTTTTCTGCAGCAACTTCACTATTCTTAACTTATCCTCAGGAGAGGTGCGTGCAAACACAGAGACAGAACCCAGTTTTTCGCTCAGATGCTCATCTGACATTTTCTCCATATCGCCTCCTGACAGAGCATCTGCGGATTCTATCCCTATTTTCGTTGCAATGGCATAGGCAGTTTTCAGATGGTCCCCTGTGATCATTATTACCCGAATGCCTGCTGTTTTGCATTTTGCTATGGCCTCCATCACATCATCCCTTGGTGGGTCCATCATACCTTGCAGTCCCACAAATACAAGGTCCCCAATATCCTCTGCTTCAATGCCCGCTACATCCTTAGGAACATCCCTGTATGCCATTGCAAGGACCCTCAAAGCCTCTGAGGCCATCTGCTCGGCAGCCTGCATAATACCTTCCGTATCTACAGGAACTAGTTCATTACCATCGAACTGTGAGACGCACATGTCAAGGACCGTTTCAGGGGAACCTTTTACATAGATCATCCGTGAGCCATCTTCCTTTTCATGCAGTGTGGCCATGAACCTTTGTTCCGGCTCAAAGGGGACCACGTCCTTGCGGGGGAGATAGAACTTACCGGCCTTAAGGCCAGATACGAGGAGGGCGCCTTCCGTAGGGTCACCATCTATGCTATTTGTCCCTTTGAAAGAAGCGTCATTGCAGAGCACACCCGCCTTAAGGGTTTCCACAAGAGCTTTATCCTGAAGCGGATCGACCTTGGACCCGTCAAGAAGAAAGTCACCTTCAGGTGAATAACCCGCACCTGTTACAGTGTAGGTCTTGCCTGCTGCGTACACCTGTGTCACTGTCATCTGGTTCCTGGTGAGAGTACCGGTCTTGTCAGTACAGATCACAGTGGCACTTCCCAGGGTTTCCACCGCAGGTACCGTACGGATGATGGTGTTCCTTGCAGCCATCCTGTTGACACCTATAGCCATGGTGATGGTAATGACTGCAGGCAGCCCTTCGGGAATAGCAGCAACTGCAAGGCTTACTGAAGCCATGAATACCTCTACGGTATCATATCCTTGCAAAAGACCCACAGCAAAGGTAAGTGCTGCAATAACTACGATGACAACAGAGAGGATGACGCTGAGCCGTGCCATCTTACGCAGCAGGGGGGTAGAGATCTCCTTGCTTTCCCTGATGAATTCGGATATCCTGCCTATCTGTGTGTCATTACCCGTTGCCACAACGATACCCCTTGCCTGACCCTGGGAAATGAGAGTTCCCGCAAAAGATATGTTCTTCTGGTCCCCGAAAGAGACACAGCCAGTGGTAATGGTGGCAATTTTCTTTTCCACGGGTACGGATTCCCCTGTGAGTATCGATTCATCTGCCCTCAGGTTCTTCACATAGAACAGGCGCAGGTCTGCAGGCACCCTGTCCCCGGATTCCAGCAGCACCACATCGCCTACTACAAGCTCCCTGCTTGGCAGCACCATACTGACACCATCTCTTAATACCCGCGCTTCAGGTACCAGTAACTTAGATAGTGATTCCAGAGCGTTCTGCGCCTTACCTTCCTGTATGAAACCGATGATGGCATTTGCCAGTACCACCAATGCAATGACCACTGCATCTGCATATTTCCCAAGGAACAGAGTGATGAACGCAGCTATCAGCAGCAGATAGATAAGAGGACTGGCGAACTGCTTCAGAAAACGATAAACAGGCCCATGCTCTTTCCTGGCCGATACCTCATTATATCCATCTCTTGCAAGCCTTATACTGGCTTCCTCGTTGCTCAGGCCATCCTGGTCGCTTCCAAACAATGAAAAGACATCCTCAGCTGGAATGCCACACCATTTTTCTTCTCCCATAAAAACAAAGAGCCCGTCCAAAAGATAAATAATTTACTTGATATTATATACAATACCTTTCCTGTTCGAGGAAAATGTACATGACGAACATTGGTGTGATCACAAGAGGCAAGTATGGTAAAAGGCTGATAGATACCATACTTGGCAAAACCGATCTGAGAGTTATCTCTGCCGGGGTTCCCGAACATCTCCCGGAGTTCATAGATGAGCCGGATGAATTCCTTGAGGAGCTGCACCTGGATGAAAAAGTGTTCAACGCAGAGATCCTGGTAACATATTCCCTGCACCCGGACCTCACGCCTGCCATAGCCAGGCTTGCCGGCAGACACGGAGTCGGCAGCCTAATCGTACCCGGAGGTGCATCAAAAGCGCCTGTGCAGGAACTTGAGCAGATCGCACAAGAATATGGCATGTACATAGAAGTGGAGGATATCTGCTGCACTCTCAGCGCAGATCCCGCTATATGTGAATTCACTGAAAAACTGTCACGTCCTCTCCTTGAGATCATTGTTCGTGAAGGAAAAGTGGATAAAGTTAAAGTTATCCGTGGAGCACCCTGCGGCAGCACCTGGCACATGGCAGAGGGACTGAAGGGGACGTCTATAGTAGATGCACCTGCTAAAGCCGGACTGCTGATACAGCAATACCCATGCCGTGCCGTAAGAGGAAACAAAGGCGGTATCCATGAATCTGCACAACTGCATAAGGATGCTGTTGCCAGGGCCATTGAAAAGGCCGACCTGGAAAAAGAACATTAGATTTTTGTGCAACTCCCTCATTATATATCAATGATGGATAACGCTGAAGTTGCAAAGCACCTGTATGAAATGGCAGAGATGCTGGAGTTCAAAGGGGAGAACGTTTTCAAGATAAAAGCATACCAGAAAGCTGCGCGGCATATTGAGGAGCTGGAAGAGGATATAAATGTCCTGCGCAAAAAAGATGAACTTGCCAATATTCCCGGTGTTGGAGAGGCAATAGAGGCAAAAATAAAGGAAATGCTTGATACGGGGTCATTCAGGGCCTATGAAGAGATCAGGCACACGATACCGGAAGAAATAGAAGAGATCACTGCCGTGCAAGGAATTGGCCCCAAGACCGCACATCTGCTGTACACAAAACTAGGCGTTAAAGACCTGAAAGGATTGCTCAAGGCTGCAGAGGAACACAGGATACGCAGGATCCCGGGAATGGGCGCGAAAATGGAGGAGAATATACTAATTGCAGCTAAACGCCAGCTTGCAGAAGGTAACATCGGAAGGTTCCCTCTGGGTGTGGCATTGCCTGTAGCCGAAGAAATATCCAGAAAGCTCGTTGATGGGGAATTGGTCAGAGAGGTCAGGATAGCGGGCAGCATAAGGCGATGCAAAGAAACCGTAGGAGATATCGACCTGATAGCCCGCTCAGATGAACCGGAAAAGGCCATAGAAGCCTTTACCCTTATAGACAACGTGCAGGAGGTCCTGGAGAAGGGAAATACCAAGGGTTCGGTGATATACCAGGGAAACATCCAGGTAGACCTGAGGATCGTAAAAGACGATGCATTCGGTTCCCTGCTTCAGCATTTCACAGGTTCGAAGGACCATAACGTAAAATTGCGCAAGATAGCCCTTGCAAAAGGCTTGCATCTCAGTGAATATGGATTAAAGAACGCTGAAACTGGAGAGCAAATACCTTTCTCTGCGGAAGAGCAACAATATGAGATGCTCGGACTTCAGTTCATTCCACCTGAACTGCGTGAGGACAGGGGAGAAATAGAAGCGGCAATGGAAAGGAAGATCCCTCGGCTTTTAGAGATCGGTGACATCAAAGGTGATCTTCACGTACATTCCAACTGGAGTGACGGTAAGAACACAATGGAGGAAATGGCACTTGCAGCAAGGGCTCTTGGATATGAATATATAGCTGTCACTGACCACTCCGGATCTTCTAAGATCGCAAACGGCCTTTCGGAAAAGAGGTTGCTGGAGCACATCAAAGAAGTAGAGGAACTTAACGAAAGCATTGAAGGCATACGTGTACTTTCAGGTACAGAATGCGATATACTTCCCAATGGAACACTTGACTACAGTGATGATTTGCTGGAACAGCTTGACATTGTTGTAGTTGCTGTGCATGGTGCTGTCGAACAGGATAGTAATACCATGACAAAGAGGATAGTAGCTGCACTGGAGAATGAGCATGTACATATCCTTGCGCACCCCACCGGCCGAAAATTCGGAAAGAGGCTGCCCTTTGAGATGGATATGGAAAAGATCATGGACACGGCTCTTGAATTCGGAAAAGTCCTGGAAATCAATTCCTCTCCCCAGAGACTTGACCTTAATGACAACTATGCAATGATGGCCATGGAGATGGGAATAAAACTTGCCATCAATACAGATGCCCATTCGCCCGATCAGTTTGCCAACATAAGATATGGAGTTGGCACTGCAAGAAGAGCCTGGGTCAAACCCGCAGATGTAGTGAACACCTTAGATCTAAAAGAACTCTGCAAGCTCTTAGGCACTCCCTAGGAGGGAATGAAGGATAATAACAGCTTTTTTATATACATGTACATAAATATGGAATTCATAAGCAATGTTCCTTAGAATGCTCATTATTAGTTGCAATATATCCGTTCATCCACGGAACGTGTCTGCATGTTCGACATCGTTCCGATCCTGCTCAACTATCCATAGGAGATAGCCACATGTATGCAAAATATGACTATTCACAGGTGGTCGTATGAATAACAGAAAGCCGAACAGACATGAAAGAGCAATGGTTAAGCACCAGATGGAGTTCAAAAAAGAGAAGATGAAACAGGAAAAGAGGAACGGCACTTATTACTGACTAAAAGTGAACTGAATAATCTGGTATGTATCATCTGGTATTTTTGGCCATTATATAAATGTTCACAGGGAAGGTGATCCCTTCCCAGATAATTATTTTCCTGACTGTAATTTAACACGCTGGGCAAGGATACATTTCCCGCCTCTTCTGCCTCCAAGAGGATTGAATGTGGTTCCCAGGGAATTCATACACCGCGCCATGACAGCAGCACCCCTTGCCAGACCATCGTCCACAAATACAACGTGTTCATCTATTTTGCCATTGATGCCCAGCTCTTCAAGGTATTTCAGGATGAGCTTTGGTTTATCACCAGTGATCCCTGCACGTCCGGTGACACCTATAGCAGTGTTCTCAAAAACAAGTCCATGTTCCTGTGCCACTTTTACAAGCCTCTGTACAACACGGGCCATTACATCATCTATTACAGCGAACAGGAAGTTAAGGCCGTGTTTCTCATTTATCTCAGCACCGATTGCCATGAGCTTGTCCATATCTGAGCCGTTTACACCTACATCACAGCCTATGAGCACAACACCTATCTCCTCCGCAGCCTGAGGGTTCACTGGTACGCTCCCGTATCTTTTAAAGCCTGAAGGCACTTTCTCAATACGTATATACTGCTGGATCTTTTCCGAGTACTCCTTTATCTGTTTACTTTTCAGCATAAGAGAAACTTTACCCAGGGATATGTTCTGAGCGATCTCAAGAGCAGTGCCTTTTTTGGCATCGACCTTACCTGTGCCTTTGATAAGCGCATCCGGTATAGCACCTGCATAACCGCAGAAGTTGCCGATGGTCCTTGCATAGGGCAATTCCTGTCCTATGATCCTGCCGTCCAGCGTGGTACCGAAGTCCATGGAGATGCAAGGGTTACGGAAATCCACATCCACCCATTTTGCACCTTCCTTGATGCCTGCTGTTGCAAGTTCTCCTTCCATTTCGTTGGCCACGATCTCCACACCGGTAGCTCCTTTGGGAGGTGTGACACTGGCAACTGCTCCGTCAAAGACGACCTTTTCCAGTTTGGTGTATTTGCGGAACTTCTCATGCATATTGAATACTGACATAGGAGGCGTCATACGATTCGGAGGTACACCCGCCAGGAGGCAGCCTTCAGCCAATGCCTTGATGAACTCACCAACTTCCTCAGGTGCATCAAAACCTGCCACAACCCCTGTGGAACGTACAACGAAATGAATGTCCGTCTTTATGTCAAGATTTGCCGCATCCACTGCTTTGAGAAGCGTGTCTCTTACAAGTTCGGCAATGGATTGTCGCGTAAGCTCCACACCGCTGAGGGTCCGGCCAAATATCTCCTCTCCGGGCTTAGGTGCTCTCACATCACGGGTCATGGTGACCGTCTTGTTTATAAGACGTGTTTTCCCGTCTTCAAGGTTCGTGGCTGTGAGGATACATTTGGTAGTGGTGTTACCTACTTCCACCGAAGCTACAATGAAATAGGCAGTGGAACCTGACTTCAGTTCTATAAGACGTACTGAAGGACTTTCGACGATTCTTGGTCTATAACCCATATTACAAGCTCCTATCTATGATGATCATATCAATTAATAAATGGTTCTAATCTTTGTAAAAGCAGGTGTTTAGGCAATGCCCCGGAAACACGGTCAACTAAATTACCCTGTCTGAAGACCAGTAATGTGGGAATGCTTGTTATCCCCAGGTTCTGTGCAATCATGGGATTCTGGTCGGTGTCAAGCTTGCCAAAAACGATCTTGCCCTTTAGTTCTGAGGCAAGCTGGTCGATGATGGGAGATAACATGCGACAGGGACCGCACCACTGTGCCCAGCAATCTACCACTGTCAGAGGATATTGTGATATGAACTGATCAAACGTGGTATCAGTGACAACCACTGGTTCTGCCGGATATTGACGTGCTTCAAGGGAACGCTGAAGTTCCTGAAGCCTTTTTTTCCTGATAGCTTCCAGATCGTCCATCTTACTCATCTTTGAATGATTTGTTCCATTATATTAAAAACATGATCCTGTAGTGTTCATTTTGATCAACAACGCCAATATGCCACTTTAGGAAATAAAGTTTTGCATGGTTGTGCTAATATCGCACACAACAAATCCGATCATCCTGAACATGTAGCATATATGTGAACAGAAGCGAGAATATAAGTAAGAGGGAAGCAAACACAGGCATATATCCCTGTTCCTATATATTTTAGAACATATAAGATGGTCAATGATATGAACACCTGGACGATCGAGAGACTGCTGGGCCTGGAACCCTATGAGTTCGAGGAGTTGCTTGGCCATTTATTCATAAAGATGGGATACAGAGCAGAAGTCACCCAGAGGTCAAGGGATATGGGAGTGGACATCAATATCTCCATTGAGAACTTTGGCCTGTCCCATACATGGATCGTACAGGCTAAACGCTATGTTGAGCCGGTGGGTGTTAAAGAGATCAGGGAATACAGCAGCCTGCGCTACAGGGATAATGTTGACGGAGTTATCATAGCCACTACCTCGGGTTTTACGAAGGAAGCTCAAAAAGAAGCCCTGGGCCATAATGTGAAACTGCTTGATGGTCCGTTGCTTGTGAAGATGCTGGAGCACTACATGCCCGAAGATCCTGACAGAAGTATACACCAGCATGCTCTCTCTGAAAACAGAGAAACATGGAACATTGAAGGTACTGTTCTCAAACAGGGGGAAAAGACCCTTGGAGAGACAGAGGTCTTCTTTAGGGGTGAAAGGGTCTTGATGGCCTGTACCAACAGGCGCATCTTTCTGATCAGAGATACAAACTCTTTCCTCTCTAAAAGAAGAGAGGTGCTTCACTCGATAGAGGTAAAGGATCTGCTGGGATGGGCACATGAAACGCCTTTAATGTATCTGGTCATGGGGGGAAGGCAGATAACAGTGCTGAGCATGCGGGCCAGGAAGCCGGAACATGCAATGGAGATGCTGGAATGCCTGCAGCAGGGATACATACGGGGAGAGCATTTGCTGAAGTTCGAGAGAACAAGAGATGAGTTCATATTACTCACTAACAAAAGAATAGCAAAGATCCATTATTCAGGCGGTGCAGATGAAATAAGCCTGAAAAATATACTGGGCACTGAGCTAAAGGGCGGCGGCCTTTTGAGCCGAAGTAAACTCCTCCTTATGGGAAATATGAAGGAAAATACCCTTTCTGAAATTGATTGCGCAGATCTGGCATCGTGGAAGGAAGCTATAGAAGCAGCTATAAGAGTGAGTTGAATTTAGGAAAGAGACAGATCTGAGATCAAAGTGTTGATGTTCGTACTACAGGGAACCCGGCTATGACTGCATCATTGCGGATAAAGACAATTAAGATCGCTTATTTTTCCGGCACAGGAAGCACGGCTAGGGTTGCTGGTGCCTTTGAGAACGAACTGAACAGACGCGGGTTATCTGTTATAAGGTCCGAGATCCGAGGAGGGAACCTTCGATCTGATGAGAAAGAAGATCTGTTGATATTGCTATTTGCCGTGCATGCGTTCAATGCTCCCCGAATCGTATATCAGTGGATCGATAGCCTTCCTGGTGCGAGACAGATCCCAGTGGCTGTCATTTCCGTTTCCGGTGGCGGAGAGATCTCACCAAATACGGCATGCCGCTTAAGTTCCATACGCAGGCTGGAAATGAAGAACTACAGAGTGGTCTATGAGAAAATGATGGTCATGCCTTCGAACTGGGTCATGAGAACAGATGACGGGCTGGCTATCAGGTTACTTTGGATCCTGCCATCTAAGGTGGAACGTATTGTTGATGAACTGTTGCAGGGAGTTATACGCAGGATCAGACCAAAGCTTATTGATTGCGTTTTCTCCAGGATCGGGGAAATGGAAAAAACCGGAGCAAGGTTCTTTGGAAGGAATCTGCGGGTAAACGATACATGCAATGGCTGCGGCTGGTGTGCAAAGAACTGTCCTTCAAACAACATCACCATGCTGAATAACAAACCTGTGTTCGAAGAGGACTGTATCCTCTGTTTGAAATGCATCTACGGCTGTCCCAAACAAGCTATTGGGGCGGGAGCACTCAAATTCATCGTCCTGAAAGAAGGGTATGATCTGCAAGCTCTTGAAAAAAGAATGCAGGGCGCTCAACTGGCTCCGGTAGAGGATCTCGCAAAAGGTTACATCTGGAAAGGAGTAAAGGAATATTTGCTTGAGGATTGATTTTCACGGCAATGAATACGAATTCTTTTTGCTGGTAGTTTTTACAAAACTCTAACATTTTTCCGGGTCTGTGAGCTGGGAATAAAAAACCGCCGATGATATCAGATGCACGCACTAAAATCCAGACATCCAGTGTCCAGCTCTTCTTTGCTTGATTCGGTGAAACAATCCTTGCAGACGCTTTTTCCCTTTAAGGGCATAAGCCTATCAGTTTCCTTTTTGCAAATATCGCACTTTTGCATTATGGATCCCTTTTTAATTGAATGGTCCAATGTTTAAAAATCTGTTGCATAATAGGTTAAAAAGGTAAAAGAAATGATGCATAAGTCTGAGCTTATCTATCATTTCCTCTGGCACGTATGATACTCACATCACTGCTCTGACACTCACCTTTGTCTTGAATTCATCAAGGGTTGTGTATGAATCCAGATAATCCTGAATGTCGGATGTCTGTACAGTAACCTCATACAACTCTTCGGTTCCATCGTACATTTCTATGATGATCTTGTCCGTATAAGGTGCGGTCTCAGCTGCCGCTCCCATGATATAAAGCCATATAAGGAGCGCATCCGTATCTGACCTCACAGGTGGCTGGTCATATTTGACAAGTACCTGCTCTTCAGTTACTTCCACAATAGCATCATCGATCCCCTGGAAAGCAAGGGATTCATAAATTGACATGCTTGCAGCCCTGTCAACACCATAACTGTCTGATACCATTGAATCCCACTTGTCGTTAGATGAGCTGTCATCGCCTCCACCTGAGAACATGAGGAACAACAATACTATTCCTATAATTGCAATCGTTCTTTTCTTCATAGGTCGTATTCCTCCCCATTATTGTAGATTATTTTAGGATTGCTACGCTTGACCACCTGGCAGTTGTCCCATTTCCAGGGTTTCCAGCTGCTACCAGAGTCTTTTATGGCAATATCGCCAATAGGTTTCTCCCATTCATCCGTAGGTATATAATAAGTTCCGGTTTTTGTTATAACCTTCACCCATTGGTCCGGATTTATCTCATGTTCTTCTCCGTTCTCATCGGTATAGGGCAAAGAATAAGATGGACCAGAGGAAGTTTGTGTCACTTTTCCGTATGAATTTAGGAATGCATTAGGTGTGGAAGTTCCAATCGGGCCATTAGTTATCACTCCCTGCCTTGCATCGCTGTTCTTTATAGCATCATCAAGTTCTGGCATAACCATAACTACCTTTTCAGCGACTTCTAACCCGGTCTTTATAAATTCACCAGCTACCGGTATCTTGTCGGCAATTTCCTGACCACTTTTTGTAACTGCATACAGAGCTTTTGCAGTGGTACCTGATGAGCCTTTCATATCACTTAGCTTCTTTGTGTCTTTGTAGGCACCATAGTACTTGTCCACTTCTTCTTTCATACTGTTGAGCTTGTCTAGTTTCTCAAAGTTCTTTGCTATCTTTGAGTCCCCATAAGTGTCTGAAATGAAAGAGGCTGCTTCATGTCCGGTCTTTAATTTTTCCATGCTTTCCTTTCTGGTCTTGTCCAGTGCATCAAGATATATCGTGTCAGTAAGCTTGTCAGCAACTTTCTCCTTACCTTCATAGTCAGGTCCCCCTCCAACACTTACTGAACTACCTGCCTCAAAGTTGAAGTCGTTTCCAAAAACATCTTTGATTATATGCATGTTAGATTCGACTTCCTGCTCTTCGCTTGTGTCTATTTCATCAAGTTTGTCTATGCCCTCAGAACTCTCATCTCTTAGCATACCAATAATCATAGCCTGCTCCTGCATTGATCCCACGAATTCTTCGGAAAGGACATAGTTCATCTGTATGTTCTGGATATCCTCAATATCCTGTTTGCCGATGTCCTCAACATCAATCTTACCTTCAGATTCGATAAGTCCTTCTTCTTCCAGGATATCATATGTCAGGAACAGTTCATCAATATCTATGATATCTTCTTCAGGGTTTTCAGTATCACTGAATTCATCATCGTATTCAGTGTATTCAGTATACTCATATTCTGCGCTGTCATCTGTTATCACTGGGATATCTTCAGGGTTCGTGTCCTGTATGAGATCATCTTCTATGTCTGAAGCAGAAGTATCTGTAGGATCATCAGTTTTTTCTTTAGTAGTGTATTCTTCCTGTTGTTCAGAATTATCTGTCGATCCTTCACCAATAGCACCGCTTACAAAGGATCTTTCCACGAGCGCAACAAAGACAATCTCTGCCACTGGCTGGAACACTGATAGAGGGACATTAAAA
>NZ_JBFXHJ010000005.1:2892-30821 GCF_050177135.1 Methanomethylovorans sp. | reverse complement strand
TCATAACTTAAAAATAAATTACAAGGTCACAGGATCAAAACAAAAAGTATAAATTCTAGGGTAATGAATCCATTAAGAGGAATCTCCTGTACATAAAGAATCACTCCCATCGGTTCATTCTATCTAATGGATCTATTGGTGCAATGAGATACTATTCCCCGTAATTCACCCAAAATCTGAGAGATTCCTCAATTTCTATATGTTCAGGTTAAAGAAGAACGTATTTTAAGTATGCCTCTGGCTGCAAGTATTCCTGTCGCTGCAGAGTTAACAAGGTCTCTGGAAAGACCGGTACCATCCCCGGCAGCAAATAGTCCTTTTATGCTTGTTTGCATGTCCCTGTCCACAGATACTTCCATAGCATAAAGTTTTACCTCAGGCGCGTAGAGGAGCGTAGAGTCAGAATTCACACCGGGAATGATCATATTGAGGGTGTCCAGTCCTTCTATGATGTCCATAACTATTCTGTGAGGCAGCGCCATGGAAATATCTCCAGGTGTTATATCTTTCAGAGTATTCTTTATTGAATTCTTTGCAATCCTTGCTTCAGTTGAACGTCGGCCCCTGCGCAGGTCTCCCATCCTCTGTAATACGGGCTTTCCACCACCAATGGTAGTGGCCAGTTTTGCCACTGATTTTGCGTACTTGATCGTATTCTCCATCGGATGGGTCAATTCCACATGTACCAGAAAAGCAAAATTCGTGTTTTCTGAGGTCACAGTGTGCATCGAATGTCCATTTGTTGCAATGAAGCCTTCATAATTTTCTTTCACGACAAATCCGTGCTCATTGGTACAAAAAGTCCGCACGAAATCATCATATCTGGGAGTACGGATATGGAATTTCGGATCGTGGTTTATGCGAGTGACCGGATCCATTATTATTGCAGGGACTTCTACTCTCACTCCAATGTCCACGCCACTGAAATTCGCTTTTATTGAGTGCTCTGTTACCAGTCTATCTACCCACTCGCAGCCTATCCTCCCCGGACAAAGTAATACATAACTAGAGGTAAGATGCTTTCCATCTTCAAGTATCACGCCTTTACATACGGAGTTCTCAATTATCAGGTCAATTACTCTTGTCCTTAACATAAAATGCACACCTTTGTTGTCAAGGTCGTGCTTGAACCGTGAAATAACCACTTTTGCATTATCTGAACCTATATGCCTCTGCCGTATCTCTATGAACTTGGCACCTACTGAAGCCGCCCGGCGCTGTAAGGTCTCTACTTCTTGTTGATCCGGCATGGATACTTTGGTTGTTGCACCATATTCCAAAAAAACAGCATCTACCTCTTCCACAAGTTCCCAAGCCGCAGTTTCATCATCTGTGAATACAGATAGGTCACCGCCGATATCTGGCCTGAGGTTCAAGGTACCATCAGAGAAGGTACCCGCACCGCCCACACCGCACATAATGTCACATGGCAAGCAGTGTGCACATTTCATTTCGGGTTCCAGGGAACAATGCCTGTCTTTAACATCGCTTCCCATATCTATAACTAAAATCTTTAATTTGTTGCAGGCAAGTTCCCTTGCAGCAAACATGCCCGCAGGTCCTGCCCCTACTATGATCACATCATAGTCAGGCCTATGAAAAGAAGAGGTCATGCACATCATCCATCAGAATATGAACAATGTGCTATATGCTCTCTCAAGATAAAATCTTATCCAGTTTTTTCAGTTTCCTGGCAAGGGAAATTTCCTGGGCGATCCTCCTACCGGTTGAAAGGCCAGGTTCAATGAAATCTGAGTATGGAGAACCTGCAGGATAAAGATTTGTGCCTGCAACTATGCGGGCAGATATCTCAAAAACTTTGATCTCAAGCTTGTCTGTGAATACTGTTTCAAGACAGAAGGGACCTATCATACCATCGAACAGTTTAAGTGACTGCTCAACCACTTTTTCACCAAGTTCAAATATCAGTGGGAGCAACGATTCTCTTGCAACAAGTGGCACGTTTCCTGTGACAACGTATGTGGGATGAATTCCTGCATCTTCCAGTTCCCGGGGGGAACCCAGCCTGAATATCTCATCAGCATTGGATTCTACACGTCTGTCCATACTTAGCATTTCCAGCACACCGGTGCTTAAGGTGTAGCCTTCTGTCTTCAGGGGCGAATAGAAGAAATGAAGATAATACCTTGTACCCACAATGAATTCCTGGATGTTGTATTTCTGGGTCTTGTCGACATTCTCAAGGAACTCTTCGTAATTCTTGGCAACAAAGAACCCACGTCCCCCTTTAGCACCATGGTATTTTACCATAACAGGCCCATTTATCTCTTCTGGTTTCACCAGTTTTGGCATGTGGATACCTGCACCTTCCAGCCATTCTCTTTCTTTGTTCCTGTCAGATTCCCACTCAAGTACGTTCCGGTTGCCAAAAGTAGGTACCGGAAACTCAGTGAATTTCTCAGTGCCGAGATATTCCACAAAAGACCCATGTGGCACAACGATAGCATTCTTCCTTACAAGCTGTTCCGCTATCGATGGAATGGCTTGGTAATTATCTACTATTATGAACTCATCAGGCTTTGCTTTAGGGAATGCATCATAGAATTTAGGAGGTTTTTTGACGCAGATACCAATTGTTTTGAAACCTTCCTTCCTTGCACCGTCAAATATCTGAAGGCTTGAATGAGAGCATACAGTTGCAATTGCAAGGTTTTCCAGATCATAGGTTTCGACAATTTTCATGATTTGGTCTTTTTCTATCATTATTGTGCCCCAAAAAGTTACATTATATTGTTCTATCTATTTTTTAAGTTTGCGGAATCATCCCATAACTGCGAATTTTTTCGAAGTTTACGGAAAAGTTATGAAGTTCACGGTTGTTATAGTTAAACATGCAAGAGATAGAGGATGAAGGCAATAATTTCGATAAAGTGCTGGTCTTGCCTCTTAATGAGGATTCAAAAAAGGTAACTCAGGCTCTCTCTAATGAGAAAGCTCTCAAAATGCTGGAAATGCTAGCAGATAAACCCATGTCTGCAACTACTTTATCTGAAAAGATGGGTCTTCCCCTTACTACCATCAAGTACAATCTTGATAGCCTTATAGAAGCTGATCTTATTAAGGTAAAAGAGACAAAATGGAGCCAGAAAGGTCGTGAGATCAAAATATATGAGCCAGTGCAAAAACTCATTGTGGTGGTTCCCGGTACAAAGAACATTGATAGATCATCTATTATGGGGATGTTGAAAAAATACCTGGGTCTTTTCATGGGTGCAGTATTTGCAGCTACTGGTATAGAATTCCTCACACGCCGGATAGGTCTGTTTCCTTCTGTGGACTATTATCCCGCTACTCTTGAAGAAGCTGCCATGAAATCCGGAGGATATGGTGGATTTGCCAATGAAAGTCTTGATTCGGCTTCGAGAGCGGCAGATCAGGCAAATCTGGTAGATGAGGCATCTCCTATGCTAGCGACCATGATATCTAACGACAGCTCAGAAGCTGCTATCATGGTTTCTGATGAGGCTGTCAATTATACCCCGATGGTCCCTACGGAAAGCCTGACAACATATCTGAACACTACAGGATCGAACATTACAGATTCTAACTCAACTCTAATACCCGTTCCATACCCACCGGTAGAAGATGCCACAGTTATTACAGGCACAAGTCCTGGTCTCATCCCGCCCGATCTTCTGGCGCACTTGAGCGTTTGGTTCTTTTTTGGATGCTTATTTGTAATATTGTTCATGTTATTGAGGGAAATGTATTATAGAAAAAAGGCGCTATGAGAATTAGTGAGACTTAATGAGGGTTGCACTTAAGATCGCATATGTGGGGACAGGCTATCATGGGTCCCAGATCCAACCGGATGTTGCCACCATTGAAGGAGAACTCTTCAACGCCCTGAAAGAACTGGAAATAATGGGTGATCCTAAAAAAGCATCTTTCCAGAGTTCAGGCAGAACAGATGCAGGCGTCCATGCAAGAGGACAAGTGGTGGCTTTCAATACTGATAAGCTTAACCTTTCGATTCCAAGGGTCATTAATTCTAAATTACCCAACTCCATCTGGGCATGGGCACATGCAGAGGTTCCAGACGACTTTGATCCAAGAAGAGATGCAAGTAGTCGGGTCTATAGATATATCATTAGTGGAGAACATTATGATATATCCAGGATAAGGTCTGCTTCAAAGATATTGGTTGGAGAGCACGACTTTTCAAATTTTTGCAGCAAGGATGAGGACAAAGGCACAGTTCGGGATGTGAAAAGAATAGATGTCAGAGTAAGCGGGGCACTTACAAAGATCGACGTAGAGGCAAATAGTTTTCTTTGGAACATGGTGCGGAAAATGGTAACTGCTCTTACAATGGTGGGAAGCCGTATGAGGGACGAGGCATGGCTCAAACAGATGCTTGAACCGGAATCATACGAAGAAGGATTGGAACCAGCTCAGTCATATGGTCTCACGTTAATGGAAGTAAAATATCCCATGGAGATACCCTGGACAGAAGATGCATACTCACTTCGCCGGGCCTCTGAAAAAGTGCAGGAATATCTTATAAGACATCGTGTAATGGCCGAGGTCATGCAGGAACTCGTGCCAAAAGAGTGATCTTCTCAGCTTATTGTCAGAGAGTTATTGAAAAAAATATGTTTTAGACGCCGGAATGACAGTTCATATTACTTCATCGATTAAAATTAATGAAGCCGATATACCTTATGAGGTAATATTCCGAAAAGTCAAGCATCCAAGACTGGAATTCAGGCATGGTGATCTCAAGCTTGTGGTACCTCACGGACTAAAAGAATATGAAAAACTGCTTGATAAGCACAAATTATGGGTTTATCGAAGATTCATTTCTCATAAGCAAACGCATATGTTTGCTGAGGGGATAGAACTTTGTTCCACAAGGACAGAAGTGCAATTACAAGAACATGTTGGATCTTTAATAGCTTCTATTGGTACTGAACTTGGTATATTTCCAAAAAAGGTGGCATTTAGGGAGATGCGCACTAAATGGGGCAGTTGCAGTTCAAAAGGGAACATTAATCTGAACATTTATTTGATGTACTTGCCTGAGAAGCTGGTGGAATATGTGGTGTTCCATGAAATGGCCCATTTGATAGAAATGAATCATGGACCCAGATTTAAGGAAATGATTCATAAAAAGTTCCATGAGCATAAGGCCTTTAAAAAGCAACTACGTGGTTACTGGGTTGCCATCATGGAAAAACATTCCATTAATAATTCGTAAGAATAGATCACGGTCATTTGTGACCGTGTCTTAACTTTCTCCATATCCTAACTCTATGGCTTTACTAAAGCTTACATCGGCTTCAGTATAATTTCCAGCCTGGTTGAGTGCAATACCTTTGTTATACCATGTTAAAGCATGCTCTGGATTGAGTTCTATAGATCTGTCATATGCTTGTATCGCTTCGTCGATATTCCCCATCATTCGAAGTGAATTACCCTTGCTGTACCATGCATCATAATTTCCAGGATTAAGTTCTATAGCTTTATCGAATGCTTGCCCTGCTTCTTCGTATCTTTCCATTCCATAAAGTGTATAACCTTTGTGCATCCATGTCCAACTATTCTGGGGATTTATCTCTAAAGCTTTATCATATGCTTGAATTGCCTCTTCATATCTCTCCATTCTACGGAGTGCATTACCTTTATTGTCCCAGACCCCATCGTCCTGTGGTTCAAGCTCTATGAATTTATCATATGCCTGAATTGCATTTTCATATTCCTTCATGTAATAGTGGGACATGCCCTTATAGTTCCAGGCTTCTGTATACTCCGGATCAAGTTCTGTGGCTTTATTGTAGTTTTGTATTGCTTCTTCATACTCCTTCATTTCGTAGAGAGCATTACCCTTATAATTCCAGATCTCGGCATCCAGTGGGTCGAGCTGCAGGGCTTTATCAAAAGCCTGAATTGCTTCTTCGTTCCTTCCCATTTTATTCAGAGCATAGCCTTTATAGTTCCACGCTTTTGCGTCCTTTGGGTCGATCTGTATGACTTTGTCGCATACCTGGATAGCTTCCTCGTATCTTCTCATTTGGTTCAGGACAAAGCCTTTGTTATCTAAGGCTTTTGTGTACTGCGGGTCAAGTCCTATGGCATTATCTAATGCTTTCATTGCTTCGTAATAATTACCCAGTTTAGCATAAGCAATACCTTTGTAGTTCCATGTTCTGGCATCCTTTCGATCGATCTTGATGGCTTTATCAAATGCTTGTATTGCTTCTTCATATCGTTCCATTATATAATGGGTATATCCTTTATTGTACCAGGCAGTGGCAAATTGTGGTTCGAGCTCTGTGGCTTTATCATACGCTTGTATCGCTTCTTCGTATTTTCCCATATGATAAAGTGAAATACCTTTGTTATACCAGGCAAAACCATCCAGGGGATCAATTTCTATTACCTTGTCATATGCTTGTATTGCTTCTTCGTACTTTCCCATCTTACGAAGAGCAATTCCCTTTTCACTCCAGAATTCAACATTATTGGGCTTAAGTTGCAGGGCTTTATCAAATGCCTGAATAGCCTCTTCGTTTTTTCCAGTTTCAGTAAGTGCAATGCCTTTACCAACCCAGGCATCGCCATTTTGCGGATCCAACTCTATGGATGTATTGAATGCTTGTATCGCTTCGGTATATTTTCCTTCTTCAAGAAGGTTATTACCTTTCTCATTCCAATCGCCAGAATTATCGGTTCCGATACAACCTGCACAGAAGATCATTATAACTACTAGACCCTGGATAACATATTTCATATTCACTACCATTTTTCCTCCAGATTTTGCCATTGCTTGTTGAAATGTAGAAGTTTTTGGGAATTAAGTTTTTCTATTTAGAACCAATGTTGATGACCCATGATTCAAAGCCCTGTTTATATTCTCTCCATTTAATTCCTTTTATAGACTTTGCATCAGCTTTGAACTAATGTCTAATTATAATATACAACTCAACATATATAATTTTGATCAGGTTTATAGGAATTTATTATTTTTCCTTGTATAACAATGTAATTCTTCTGGTAAGACTTCTGTGTACTCTCTGGCTATACTCGTCTATTATCCTGAATCCCGCATCTTTTGCAAATCCGGTTATATCCATTTCTGAGACCACTACAGCAAGCTTACCTTTTCGAAGCAATCTGTACATTTCTCTGAAGGAGCCATCATAAAGATGGTGCAGGGATTCAGCTCTGATGGCTGCAGACCGTCCATAGGGAGGATCTGTGACTATAGCATCTACACATTCATCTCTAAGGGGGACCATACATGCGTCACCTGCTATAATATTATAATTGCCACCAAATACCTGCAGATTCATCTGTGCGCCTGAAGCGATCATAGAGCGCACTTCAATGCCTATTACCCTGGCACCTATCAGAGCACCTTCCACCAGAATACCTGCTGTGCCGCAGAAAGGGTCAAATAGAACATCATCCGCCTTCACTTTTGATATATTTACAAGGGCTCTGGCTATCCTGGGCATAAGCACGCCAGGGTAGAAGAAAGGTTTTTTGTGAGGCAATCTTCCCTCGAAAGCACTCCTGTCCACAGATGCTACTACAGGGCCAAATATGCATTTTTGTCCCAGTATCAATCTGAATTGAACATCAGGTGTCTTGAGATCTGCCCTAAATCCTTTCCTGAAAATTTTGCCGCCAACGTGTCCTTCTATGAACTCTCTTTCAAAATCACAATAATGCTTGATCTTCCTTGCACGCACCACGAATGTCTTGCCAGGACCAAGATGATCTGAATAATCAATTTCTTCTGCCATCTCCAATATGTTTTCTGCTGAAGTCTCACACATGCCCGCAACCCGCATTATATGGTGGGACATGGCAAGCCGCTCTGCTACGTACAACAAACGAGTTTCGATCTCATTCACAGTACCATCAATTTCTACGATCAGGCATTGATCAAGTATCTCTTGTTCTTTGAAGTCCAGTCCTGCTATTTCCATGCAGGCATATGCTTCCATAACCGGAAGGGAGTCATGCTCCCCGGAAAGTTCAAATGCGTACAGCATAGCAGTTGCATAGAGAATCCCTTTGGTATTAAAAGGCTGCTATCATGATCATTCAAAAGTTAAGACGTGGAGTAACTTATCTAAAATATCCAAAGCAAAGAACTATTTACTATAACAATATTGGAATCTCCTGATGTCAAAGCCCCTTTATCTTGGTGAAATGCTGCTGCATTGGTGCAGGAATTGTAACGTACCTGTACTGGGAAAGGAATGTGCATGTGGCAGTAGTGCAGAATCAGTGACTGTAACACCTCCTGGTGACATACGTCCGGCATTCGAATACGATATAGAACTTATAAATTCGGTTTCCATGCTGCAGTTCAATGCTCCTCTTATAGCTGATGAGAGGGTGGTGGTGCTGAACAAGGCTCCTTATGATGACCGCATGGACGAGATCATCGTTGATGGAGAGGTGTTAGGAAGCATCAGATTTGAGCTTGATACTCTTAAATGGGTACTTCTCTTGCGTGTGGAAGGCGCAAGGCGTCTTTTTCAAACCAATACCCTGTCTGCTCTGAAGGGCTGGGTTGTTCTGGAGCAGGGTGCAGTAACGTTCATACTGGGTGGTGCCAACCTGCTGGCTCCGGGAGTTCTGGATGCAGATCCCGGTATTCAGGAGAAGGATGAAGTGGTAATTCTTGATCCCAATGGCCAGGTAGTAGCTACCGGCAGGGCTCGTATGAGCGGTGAACAAATGAGAGAGCGCCCCAAGGGAGTGGCAGTAAAGGTAAGGGACAAGGAAGAGCCATGTAAGGTGGTTGTACCACAGGGTGGACAAACCTGGAAAGAAGTCCTCGATTCCAATAAGCATTTCATGGATGAGTTCATAGGACGTTCTCATAAGTTTATCAATAATGTTGCTTCAAGCATGACAAAACAAGTGACCGTTTCATATTCCGGCGGTAAGGACAGCCTTGTTGTGCTGCAGCTTGTAAGCGAGTGTCTTGAAGATTTTGATATCCTTTTCGCTGATACTGGTATCGAATTCCCGGAAACGGTAAGTAATACACAGGAAGTTTCCCAGTTATACGGCAAACCTCTCAGGTCCATCAGTTCAGGCAACGCTTTCTGGGAATCAGTTGATAGTTTTGGTCCACCCAGTGTGGAAATGCGCTGGTGCTGTAAGGTCTGCAAATTGGGTCCCATCACTCAGCTTATCGAAGGAAACTATGAAGAGGGCTGCCTGACATTCATCGGACAGCGCAAGTATGAATCAGACACCAGGGCAAAAAGTGAGAGGGTATGGAAGAATCCCTGGGTGGGGAACCAGATAGGTGCTGCTCCAATACAGGACTGGACAGCTATGCACGTCTGGCTGTATATTTTCATGCATGGTCTTCCTTATAATCCTCTCTACAAAAAAGGGTTTGATAGGATAGGATGCTGGCTTTGTCCTTCCTGTTCTGTTGCTGATCTGCACAGGCTCAGGGCAACACATCCGGAGTTTGCTTCAAAGCTGGAAAATTACCTCTTGGGCTATGCACAAAGGTCCGGACTTTCTCCGGAGTGGGTTGAACATGGGATGTGGAGATGGAAAAAATTGCCACCAAGACTTCAGGAGATCGCAAAAGCCAAGGGTATTCTCACGACCCCTAAGGTTGAGATCAATGGTAAATTTGAGTTCACGGTAACATCCGGCTATCGTCCCTGCAAGCAGGGTGGTGTGTCAGCAGAAGGTAGTTTTGCTACACCTCTTGATATGGAAACAATAGAGTCTTCAGGGATGCTTGAAGCTGTAGGCAAAGTGGCTTTCATGGAAGGGGTTTCTTCTATATTCCAGGGTGAGGACAGTGCCCAGATCTTTGCTGCCGGGACAGTAACAGCCCGTAGTGATAATGAAAAGCATGTTCTCCAACTGATAAGGTCAGTGGAGCTATCCATAAAGAGAGCTCTTCGTTGCAGTGGATGTGGTGTATGTGTGGGCAAGTGTCCGCATGATGTAATTAAGATGAAAAAGAATATTGCTGTAATTGGTGAGGGTTGTATACACTGTGGGAAGTGTATAGAAGTTTGTCCGGTAGTGAAATTTGGGTAAATTCAATTATGCGTTTTTCAACTTTTTTCCAACCAGAACATTTATACATGATATACGCTAACCTTTGATGGTGATTTTTTTGGTAAAAAGGGCACTGCTAAGCGTTTCTGACAAGGCCGGAATTGTAGAATTTGCGCGAGGGCTTGCAGCCCTTGGTGTGGAATTGCTATCCACCGGTGGGACGGCACGGATCCTACGAGATTCGGGAATCGAAGTGAAGGATGTTTCAGAAGTAACAGGTTTTCCTGAAATGATGGATGGCAGGGTCAAAACATTGCATCCCAAGATACATGGTGCCATATTGTGTGACAGGCATAATCCGGATCATATGGAGCAGGCATATAATGCAGGCATCGAGCTTATTGATCTGGTTGCCGTAAATCTCTATCCTTTTGAGGTCACAGTGACAAAAGAAGGTGTTTTATTGGAGGAGGCCATCGAGAACATCGACATCGGTGGTCCGACTCTTTTGCGCGCAGCGGCCAAAAACTTTCATTCCGTAACGGTTGTATCTGATCCCGTGGATTATGGGCATGTGCTCAAAGAGATCAGATCAACAGGTGTAGTTGCCGAGAGAACTCGCAAACAACTTGCCGTAAAAGCTTTCAGACACACGGCATGCTATGATGCAATGATAGATACATACCTGAGCAGGGAAATAGCTTCAGAAGAGGTTATACATCTGAACTTTGTCGGTGGTATGGGCCTGCGTTATGGTGAGAACTGGCATCAAAAAGCTAAGTTCTTCAAAGAGCCCGGAGTAAAAGGTCCATCCCTTGCAAATGCACGACAGTTACATGGAAAAGAGCTATCGTATAATAATTACGTAGATGCTGATAACGCATTGCTGACCATAAAAGACCTTCATGCTGAAAAACCTGCAGTTGTTATTGTAAAACACAATAATCCATGTGGGTTAGCCACTGGAGACACTCTTCTGCAGGCTCTGAGCGCTGCATGGGATGGCGATCCCATCTCAGCATATGGAAGTATCGTTTGCAGTAACAAAGCATTTGATCTGCAGTCAGCAGAATTCCTGGAAGGCAAGTTTATAGAGATTATCCTGGCCCCAGGTTTTGACCATGATGCACTTGAGTACCTTAAGAAAAAGAGCTCTAATCTGCGGTTACTTGAACTGCCGCAGTTAAATGATGTTTTTGATTTTGATCATACGTACAAGTATGTGGTAGGTGGCTTGTTAAAACAATCCAGGGACATGGGTTTGTATGAAAAGTGGGACTGTGTGACCGAAACGAAGTTCCCTGAGTCGATGCGACCGGTTTCCGAGTTCTGCATAAGCGCCTGCAAGAGCACAAAATCCAATTCTATTACCCTTGCTTATGAGTACCAGAAAGGTTGTTATATGATGCTTGCTATGGGCGCAGGTCAACCCAACAGAGTAGACTCTATCAGAAAACTGGCTGCTACTAAAGCCAGAGAGAACCTAAGGGTAATATACGAAAAGGAAAGTCCGAACGAGGATTTCGATGAATATTGTAAGAAAGTGCTTTCAAAATGTGTAATGGCTTCAGATGCTTTTTTCCCCTTCGATGACAGCATAGTTCATGCGGCTGAGAACGGAATCATGTATATAGTGTCCCCAGGTGGTTCCATTAGAGATAAGGAGGTCATAAGCACTGCAAACAAGCTAGGAGTATCTCTTGTATTTACTGGAATGCGCCACTTCTTGCATTGATTTACTCCTTTTATTTTTCTATCTAATACTGCACCACATATCTTAATATTTTAGGATGATATGTTTATAACTAATATTGATTATTGAATATACGAGTAGTATTCGGTTGTTGAATGCAGTGCGTGTTTCAAATTTATATCTCTGGGTAAATTACTAGTGATTACTATGAAATCTAAAGGTTTGTTGAGTTTGCTTACTTTCTCGGAAAAAAGAAGAGATCTACTCCTATTTCTTCTGGAGCAACCCTCTACTCTTTCTAACATACGTAAAAAGTTCGATGTATCTTCTCCGGAGATCGCACCAAGGATAAGGGAGATGGAATCTGCTAACCTCATGTACAAAGACCCTTTCACCAAGATGTATACACTTACAACTACAGGAAGGATCATTGCCAAGTCTTTCAAACCTTTTGTTGATATGGTGGGCCTTATCGAGAAAAATGAGGACTTTTGGAACGATCATGACCTATCCGGCATACCTGAGTATTTACTTGATAGGTTAGCTGATCTTAAAGACTGCGTTTTTTATGTGGACAAGCTTGAGAACATTTATGATTCTCATAAAACATTTACCGAGAATATAGCGCATTCAAGTGTGATTAAAGGTGTTTCTCCTATTTTCTTTCCTTCTTATCCAGATTTTTTCGCACAGCTTGCACTAAAAGATGTTCCCACCTCTCTTATTCTCACAAAGAGTATCTTTGATAAGGTCAAAAATGAACATGATGAGAAAATGAGGGCATATTGTGCTGCCAAATACACTGAACTCTATCTTCTTGATAGTTCCAAGGTCGCTTTTGTGGTGACAGATCTTTTCTTTTCCCTGTCTCTGTTCTTTAAATCAGGCAATTACGATCCTCGTACCGATCTCATTTGCTTTGATGAAAAAGGTATTCAATGGGGAAACGATCTATTTGACTACTACCTGTCACAAGCAAGAAAAATATGAAGTATGTCCTCATGCCATATTTCCAATTACTGATCTTAGGCACACGATAGACCCTGCTTCACCATCAACGAGAAAAAGTCTTTCAATTTTTCCCCTTATATCTTCTTTTTCCCGGTTATGCGTGAGTCGGAGTATATACAATAACCCTATAAAGAAACTATACATCACAATTACGGGCTCGAATGCAAGCAAGCTCATTATTATGGCGGATGCTAGCAGTGAATGAGATATGATGTGTAATCCTAGTAATAATATGCGGGTATTCTTTTCTCCAAAGCTTACAGGAAGGGTTTTGATGCCTGCCATCAAGTCTCCTTTTACGTCCTTAAAGTCGTAGATAGCTGAATTAATGAAGAGTTTAGATCCATAATAAAAGAATACCACGAGCACAGGCAGAAGACTAACGATCCCGGTTCCGGCTATGCCTGCAATGAAAGTGCCCCATGTCAGCCCAACTACAAGATTCTTGATCCCTAGGCCGCCTTTTAGTTTAAGGTTCAGTTTTCCAAAATTCAATCCTTTACTGTACAGGTATCCAGTTACAAGCGGCATCAAAGCCAAAAGAAGTAAACCACTGGTGCTCAGGGCGTAACAACCAGATACAAATGTAGCCAGAGAAGCAAACAATGCCAGCTTTTTGTTGGCCCCTTTTAGTTCGGATCTGTTTATACTGTCTTCAGTTGATTCAAGTGCACGATCTAGAGTATATACGGCGTACACAATAAGCCCTCCTGCCACGCAGTTCAATACGCTTATCTGTGCCAAGAGCAGGAGAGATGCTATATATATGCGTAAAGATCCTGATATTGCTACCAATAAAGAGCTTTTCAGCAGGTTTATTGTTGGCAAAAGATTTTTGCAGTATTCTTTATATGTATCTTGAATTATCTTTCGGGTATAATTGTATTGTAGACTGTTACTTGCGCTCATACACAAGTAAGTTTGACTACCTTAGCATTATTAGTAACTCAGTATACTTTTATACGAGTAATTTACTTTGTAATTCCAAGTAATTTTCAACAGCCGATATTGATTATTATTTATTGTTATAATTATATTGTAACTACATAAATTGTACGCGTTGACTAATTTTGTCCTATTTTTTATTCTCCTCTGATCCGTATATTATTCCTTGTTGCCTAAATATGCCTCTATACTTTGATCTGTTACTTGTGATAATATTGATCATAAAACAAGTTTACCTTCTTTCATCAAGTCCTTCACTCTGGATTACTCTAAAGACAGAGTATTTAATACACATCAGTGACGTTTACTTTTGCATGACACTACCTAAAAAACCTTTAGTGCTTATGATCCTTGATGGATGGGGGTACGATCCCAATCCTAACGGTAATGCTGTGCAGGCTGCCAAGACACCAGTTCTTGACTCCCTTCTGGAGAAATACCCTTCCACTTTTCTGGAGGCTTCAGGGGAAAGCGTTGGTCTTCCTGCAGGCCAGATGGGCAATTCTGAGGTAGGACATCTTAACATTGGTGCAGGAAGAATTGTGTATCAGGATCTGACGCGTATTAACAGATCTATTGAAAGTGGTGAGATATATAGTAATCCAATACTTCTTGAGGCAACACGGAATGTAAAGAAACATGGCTCAAACCTACATTTTATGGGTCTTTTCTCATATGGGGGAGTGCATAGTCACCTGAAACATCTGAACAGTTTGATAGAGCTTGCTGGAGATCAGGGCCTTCCAAAGGTCTATGTCCATGCTTTTCTTGATGGCAGGGATGTGCCTCCCAGGCAAGCACTTTACGATATGGAAGAGTTCCAGCAAATGTATTCCAAAAAAGGAAATGCTATCATTGCTACTGTTTCAGGGCGATACTATGCCATGGACAGGGATAAGCGCTGGGATAGGATAAAACTTGCTTATGATGCATTGGTCCTAGGCAAAGGCTTGAAGTCTGAAGATCCTGTTTCTGCCATCCAGGAGGCATATGGCAGAGGTGAAAATGACGAGTTTGTCAAACCTACGGTCATCACTGACAAAGAGGGTCAGCCTCTTACAACTATCAAGGACAATGATTCAGTGATATTTTTCAATTTCAGGCCGGACAGGGCGCGTCAGCTGACCTACTCTTTTGTAAATGAATGTTTTGAGGGTTTTGAAAGAAAAGTTTCCCCCCATGTCCATTATGTATGCATGTCCGAATATGATGAAAAATTGAATGTGCCACTTGTCTTTCCAACAGAATGCATTGAGAATACGCTGGGACAGGTGCTTAGTGATCATGGTCTCAAGCAGTTAAGGATAGCTGAGACTGAAAAATATGCACATGTTACTTTCTTCATGAACGGAGGTGCAGAGGAGCAGAATTCCGGGGAGGAAAGGTTATTGATCCCTTCTCCTAAAGTTGCCACTTATGACCTCAAACCACAAATGAGTGCTTTTGAGGTTACTGATGCACTTGTGGAACAGATAAGGTCAGAGTCATACGATGTCATAATAGTGAACTATGCAAATATGGATATGGTGGGTCATACAGGTTTCTTTGATGCTGCCGTAGAGGCAGTACAAACCGTTGATACCTGTGTGGGCAGAGTAGTGGCTGCTGTATTGGGATCAGGAGGTTCTGCTATTATTACTGCTGACCATGGCAACGCTGAGAAAATGATAGATGCAGTTTCAGGTTCTACGCATACGGCTCATACCTCTAATCCTGTACGTTGTATCTATGTTTGCAACGAACCTGGTTTACAGCTTTGTAAAGGAAAGTTATCTGACATTGCACCTACGATGCTTGAGATCCTGGGTATCCAGCAACCAATGGAAATGACAGGCAGGTCACTTCTTAAAAAGTGATCTAGAACCATTGGTCCAGGGTTCTCTGTCCTGGCCCGCTGATCGTTTCCAGTCTTTCACAGGCTTTAATGACCCTGTCTTTTGAAAAGTCATGCTCTCCGCAAAGGAATGTAATAATTGCATCGGTGTCGGGTTTTTTCCATTTGAGGGTGTAGTTGTCGGTTACAGAAGGGTTTAAAAAAATATTTTTTATCTCCTGCACATTCTCTATTTTTTTCCCTGCAGCAAGCAACACTTTTTCTATATTGTCGTGCTCTTTTATAAGCTTCAGTGCTTTTTTTGGGCCTATCTTTTCAAGGCCTGGGTTGTAATCTGTACCCACGCATATTGCAATATCTATAAGTTGTGAGCGATTGATCCCAAGTTCTGCCAAGCTTTCCTCGATTTTAATTATCTCTGGTTTAACTTCCACAAAAATATGCTTCTTCGGCAGTTTGCGCTTACCTGTAATTGTAAGGTTCCTTACAACCTGGGGTGCTCCGAACAGTATAGAATCGTAATCCTGTGAAGCAATATAGTTCGCATCTCCTCTTTTCACCAGGTGGGCAGCTTGTGCCTCTCCTTCCGAAGGGGCATCAACCCAGGGAATGCCCATGGCCAGGAGTAACCGCCTGGAATCATCTGCTATCTCCTGGGTGACCCTTGAGGACGCCTGCGCATACATATATGCTTCTTCTGCCAGTCCCTTTTCCTTTGCTTCTTCCCATTTTATCGTTGCGTTCTCTCTGTCAGCCATTCGCTTCTCTATGGTCCGATCTTTGAGATATGACGGTTTTCCATCAAAAACAAATACTGGTTTGATTCCTTCTTCCATAAGGCTGGTCATACGGTATAGGATACCTGAAAGGTGAGAGGTTGTGTTTCCTCTGGAGTCCTTAAGCGGCGTACCATCTCTTTGCCTTATTATGCTAAGGAATTGATAAAGCGTGTTGTATGCATCTATAGCTACAACTTTATGGGACAATTCGGATATTTCGATTTGCTGTTTTTTCAGGAGTTCTCCAATATCTGTTCCCATAAAACAGGATAGTTGTCAGATATTCTTAGTTGTTTCGCTAGTATCCAGTCGCACATCTATGACCGAATCATCAGATGCATCGATCTTTCCTATCTTTAGTATATTTCCGACCCTTTCGACAAGGTCTGCTTTTGTTATCTGAACTTGATGTCCATCCCCATCAGAACTTCTGTTCTTATGTACGATAAGTAACTTCTGTCCACTGATTTCATTGCCTATTTTTGATATGACATTCTTGACAACTTGCTCGAAATCAGAATATATCATTATTTCGGAGTATTTTCCAGCTTTTTTGATAATACCAATCGGTTCCAGATGAATGCGCATATACGCACCTCTTTGCAGAATAAGACTTTAAATCACTCATCATACGTAAGCACCTGTTTATATCATTTTCGCATTGTTCGGGAAATAAATGGTATTCTACAGGAACAATATTACACCAAGCTTCATCTGTACCTTTTGCTATTAAGGGTTTCCAGAGCTTCGTCTACCCTGCCGATCACTTCGTCCATTTTTCTATCCATGTTGCTCTCTATGCTCTGGACATTGATCCTCAGGGACCTTTCCTTCACATCGATCATACTTTCCATTTTGCGCATGCGTATGTCAACCGAGAGGATCATAGCTGCCAGAGCGCCTACCATAACTATTGCTGCGAGTATTATAAGGGAATTCGCAGGGTCATATTTAAACCTTCCAAGCCATTCGTACGTAAGTACAAAAGATGATACAACCATCACTATGGAAAAAACAATATCTCTTGTTTCCATCATCGACCCTCATAAAATAGAATTTTGATTGCTTTTTTATATACTTTTCTTTAAAGAATATAAACCAATAGATTGACTTTGTAGAAAAGCCTTTTCAATCATGTTCAGGCTATAACTTACGTTCTTTTTGTTCATGATCTTTCTGTGTCTTTTTTAAGTATTGTCTCTATTTGTATATCTATTTTTTATATATTGTGCATTATTAAATATAAATATATACTATAAACGCTTATGTTAATACGGTGGTATCGATGGACAACTTTGTTTCAACAAAGTACGCAATAGTGGTACTGGTATATCTCCTAATGCTGCTAGCAGCCGGCCTCATGGCTGGTCTTATTGTTGTAGAGTGATACATGCCTGTTTTTTGACATGTTTGCATGGAATGTTATTTAAGTACCCCTTTATAATTTATCATATAAGGGGGTACCCACTTGAGTATAAAGGATCTCATTAACGTCTGGGTTATAAAGACCGGCTATTCCGGCAGGCAGGCACGGGAATGTCTTAAGAAAAATGTTATTTCTTTTGACGTGGAACTACATGTACTTGAGGAATTTGCAGAAGATCTGAAGTCTTCTTCGAATCCAATAATTATGCAAGATCGGTACAGGTTGCTTGATCAAAAATATGATGATTTTACCAACAATCTGGCCATTGAGCTAGAGAGCAGCCTGGAAGACCTCAATTACTTTTCCGGTTCTCCTTTGAGGGATGAAAAAATCTCCCGATTAAAAGAAATGCTTGAAGATATGAACCAGGAATTATCTGGCTTTCACAAAGTTATGGACAAATTTGATGAATTTGAAAGAATAGAGTATCTAAAAACAGCCATTCATGATAAGCTATGTTCCATTGCTCATTCCAAACTTGAAACATGGGCTTCTGATATGGCAAGGTTCTCAATAAGTATCCTTACAGGTGATATTGTGGTAATACCTCTTCCTGAAAAAGGTCTTTTTGCAATTGGCAGGGTCATGGGTGGGTATGAATACAATAGTACAGACATATATACCCGGCATTTTCACAATGTAGAATGGTTGAATATGCAAGTTCCATTCCCCGAACTTAAGGAAGAGCTTAATGGTTCTTCATCAGTTTTTCTTCTTACAGGGGATGCAAGGGAAAAAATACTTGATATGCTTGTTTCTAAAAGAATCCGTCAGAGTGAATTAATATGATGTGATCCCTAAAAATTGAATTAAGCTGCATTTAGAGAATATTACGAGCAGGTTATTGACCACAAGGAATATACCTAGAAGGCTTACAGCACTTCTGGATGCTAACCATATATAATTTTTCCATGCAGATCCAGTACTCATTATCGTGAGATAGTACCAATAAATTATCCCAATGAATACAACCTTCATTATGAGCATTGACCATATGCCGAATTCATCCATCAGGATGGCAAGGAATGGATTTTCCTCAAATCCATAATCTAATGCATGATAAGTGGTGATGAAATCTCCTAACACATAGAATAGGACTATGTGCTTAATATCTCCAAGAAACTGTGTAAAGGGATCAGATCCTGCCATAAAGATGTTTTTCAGCACCATATGTATAGATGCTCATGAACCAGTATATATTCAAAATGTATACAATTCATCTCCTTATGTACATGTAATGTCTGATGCTGTTTATATCCCTTGATATCATATACTGAGACCATTGAAAAGATAAGACAATTGTTTTGTACTATTAATAACAATGCTTATAGCATGACAGAGAGGATGAAGAACATGGATATAACAGATTTGCTGGCCAAGCACAAAGCAGATGGTTTCATGATCGTGGGTAATGTCGATAATGCTGATTTCTACTACGCCACAAATTTCTTCGTCTCAGATAAATACACCTATATACAAACATTAGGCTCCAAAGAGATACTTGTAGTTTCAGAAATGGAAAAAGGCCGTGCTCAGCTCGAGTCCAGGGTTACCGATATATGTACGTTGCAAGATTATAACTACAGAGAGAAAATAAAGCAAAGGGGCGATCCATATCAAGCTTATGTAGATTGTATAGCTGAGATCTTACAAAAAGAAGGTATCCGAAAATTAGGAGTCCCAAAGGGTTTTCCCTATCATACAGCTCAGGCTCTGAAGGAGGAGGGCTTTACTATTGTTGACATGGAAAGTCCTTTCAGAAAATTGAGGTCGATCAAAAGGGAAGACGAAATGGGGCATATCAGGTCTGCCCAAAAAGCCTGTGAAAAAGCCATGGCTGCAGCCATTGATCTTGTTCATAGGTCTGAGATAGTCGACGGTAAACTTCTTTTCCGGGGTTTTGAACTCACTGCAGACGACGTTCGCAGAGAGATAGACCTTGCATTACTGGATTCAGGTTGTGAGGCAGTGGGCACTATTGTTGCTGGTGGTAAAAAAGCTGCCAATCCTCATTGGGAAGGAGAAGGCCCACTTAAGCCAAACGAGTCTATTGTTATTGATATATTTCCTCGCAGCAAAAAACACCGTTATTTTGCCGATATGAGCCGCACAGTCCTGAAAGGTGAAGCATCTGTCGAGCTTCAGAAAATGTATGATGCAGTTCTGGCAGCTCAGAAGGAAGCCATAGAAATGGTAAAGCCCGGCATACTCTGCAGTGACATACATGATCGTGTATGTGATGTACTAGAATCCCATGGGTTTAAAACAATACGTAGCGGTTCTAAAGTAGGTTTCATCCACTCTACAGGCCATGGGGTTGGTCTTGAGATCCATGAGGCACCATTTGTGGGAGTTCAGGCCATTCCTCTTGAGAAGGGTAATGTAATTACCATTGAACCCGGTCTTTACTATCCTGATCAGGGGGGTATTCGTATAGAGGATATGTTGTTAGTGACAGAGGATGGTTGTGAGAATCTCACATCACTTGAGAAGAGATTTGTTATATAATGTTATTAAGTTATCAGTCGTAGGTGTTTATGACAAGTATAATGCAGGATGATATTCTGGAGAAATATCTAAAGGCAGGCGAGATACTATCCAGGGTGAGAAGTGAAGCAAAGGATAAGATAAAAGTGGGTGCAAGTCTGCTTGAAGTAGCGGAGTTCGTGGAAAACAGGACCATAGAGCTTGGAGCCGATGGTTCAGCGTTCCCATGTAATATCTCACGGAACGATGAAGCTGCCCATGCCACACCAATGGCAGGTGATGAGTCGGTTTTTGGAGAAGATGTGGTGAAGCTGGATATCGGGGTTCACGTGGATGGCTATATTGCTGACTCTGCCATCACAGTGGATCTCACAGGTAAGCATGGGGATCTCGTCAAAGCCTCAGAAGCTGCCCTTTATGCTGCTATAGATACTGTAAAAAGTGGGGTTAATACTGCACAGCTGGGTTCTGTGATCGAAGACACTATTGTAAACCTTGGTTTCAGGCCAATAGTCAATCTTACAGGTCATGGAGTTGCCAGGTATATTGCCCATACTCATCCCAGTATACCCAATCGGCGTATTGATCACGGTTCTGTGCTCACGGCCGGAGATGTGATAGCTATCGAACCCTTTGCTACTGATGGTGCGGGAAAAATAATAGATGGTTCATGGTCAGAGATATTCAGTGTCATAGGAAACAAACCTGTGCGTCTGCCAGCTGCCCGTAATCTTTTGAAAGAGATAGAACCATATAGGATGTTGCCATTCGCCAAGAGGTGGCTCAAGACCGAAAAACTTGACTTTGCTCTTATGCAGCTTGCTAAATCAGGTGTGATCACTTCTTATCCGGTACTCAAGGAAGTTGCGGGCGGTCTTGTGTCCCAGACGGAACATACGCTTATTGTTACCGAGGACGGTTGTCAGGTGACCACTCTTTAATGAGGGATAGGTTGAATACTCCACTTTTAGCATTTTCATTGCTTTTTTTGTTTATGATACTTCCAGCGAACGCAACCTTCACCTGGGAAAACAATATTACTGTTGGATATGACGAGGTCCAATGGATGTATACGGAGACCTATGATGAAGCCAATTCTATCATCTACAAAGACTACGTCGATATGTCGGTGGGTAACCGGGATGGCTTCATAAATGCATGGGAGGTTCTTAAAACAGATGTGAATACCAGGTCTGCCCTACAAAATTCTATCATTGAGCAGATGGATGTAATTGTGAATGGCTCTTCTGAATACATCGTGCTAACAGATGTAAATTCCCGGATGTCCCCTGAATTGTTGGGTCCGGTAATGCAGGCAGAGGTTATTATGAATATCTACACGACCAATTACCGCGTTGTAGATCCGTTTTTAGAAGTTGGGAACAGCAGTATAGGTTTCATTGGTGAAAAAAACACTCCTATAGTTATCAATATGCATAAGGGGATATCTGTGAATTCTACTGAAGGTATCGATAATGTATCTGTCAGCAACAATGGACAGGTTGTAAAGATCGCGGGTATTTTTGGTTCGACTGGAAAAGCAACAGTTTATTTCCACTTGGAGGAGGCTGAAGATATCGTTGCCTCAGTCCCGGAAGTCACTGAAGAGGGTCTTTCAGGTGAAGGACGGATATTGGGGGATGAGCCATATCATGATTTCTCTCTTGCTGGAAGGATATTCCCTTCTTTAAGGATATGCAATCCCGAAAGTGTTTGAATAAAGGAATTAATCTTTATAGTCCATTTAATTAATGTTGAGGCAATAGAATATGATGATCGAACAGATTAAACTAAAAAAAGGTATTGCCATAGGTCTGAACATTCAAATGCAGCATGCATCCTTGCTTGTAGTGAAAGCAGATTTGGGATTCGTTATGTGTGGTTATCTGGATATGGCTACAGCTGAGAAGCTGGGAGATGTGGCTGTACGGGTTTCAGGGGTCAGCACATTTGAAGATGTTCTCACTGCAGAAGTCAAGTCAGTAACTCCTAAAGCTAAAGAACTTGGCATTGCAGTGGGCATGAAGGCTGTAGATGCCCTGGAGCTAATGTTCTGAATTTATACCAATATTTTTATTACCCTTTATTATCTCAACAGATTAACACTTGCATAGTATTAAATACTCTTAATATATTATTAAATTGAAAATAATTTTGATCTTAAGCGGGGATATTACTTTGAGTTCGGAAAAAGGTTTCTTAAAGACTTATGCTCCAATCTTTGCTATGGCTGGCATTATATTGGCTGTCCAGTTTCTATCTTTGTTGCTGGCACAACCTATGAATGCTGAAGGTATGCAGGCTTTTGAGGACCCGGACTCTACAGCCAATAGTTTGTACTACATCGCAATCATCCTTGTGTTCACTTTCTTCCTGCTCATAGCACTGAAGAAAAATATGCAATGGGTCATTCAGCTTGTAATACTACTTGCAGTGGCTTCTACTGTATATTATGTGTTCATAGCTCTATTATCGCTGTTGACGGATTCAAACACGGCAATAAATGCTGTTTCTTTGTTCATGGCAATAGTTCTTACTGTTCTGCTGTACAAGTTTCCGGAGTGGTATGTGATAAACACTATTGGCTTGATCATAGGAGCAGGTGCAAGCGCCATCTTCGGCATTTCCCTTTCAATAATCCCAGTACTTGTTTTGCTATCACTTCTCGCTATCTATGATGCGATCTCCGTCTACAAGACAAAGCACATGATAGACCTTGCTGAAGGTGTTATGGACCTGCGTTTACCCATACTTTTCATTATTCCTAAGAAACTGAACTATTCCTTTATCAAGGACACTTTTAAGAAAGAAGATGGCGAAGAAAGAGAAGCTTTTTTCATGGGTCTGGGTGATGCAGTAATGCCTACCATTCTGGTAGTTTCTGCTAATATTTTTCTAGATTCACCTTTGAAATATATGGGTATTTCATATCCCTCCATAGGTGCCATGATTGGAACACTAATAGGATACGCTGCTCTTATGGTATTCGTAATGAAAGGGAAACCACAGGCAGGCTTGCCATTCCTTAACACAGGTGTTATACTTGGATACGTAGCAGGTGTACTGATCACAGGTGGATCTTTCTATTAATATTTTTTAATTTTCATCATCTCTGCTCTGGCAGTTCAGAATTAAAATTACAGAACATACAAGAGGGGTCCTTTCCTTCTACAGTAGACGCAAATTCAGAATCTATGGCACGGGTACCCTCTGCAAGTATGGAAGCATTGGCTACGGTACTGCTAATAAGGATCGTATCGAATATCTCTTCCCTGCTCACTCCGAGTCTTTTGGCAGCCCTTATGTGTGTTTTAAGACAATGGCCGCACTTGAGGGCAGAGGCAACAGCAATACTGATAAGTTCCACGGTCTTTGGGTCCATACGCTTGAACTCACGCATAATACTGTTCGTATATATCATTCTGGAGATAAAGAGTTCAGGCATATCCTTAATGAAATTCACTATATAGGGGACTTCTCCATATTGTTTCTTCATGTCCTCCAGCATTTTTTCAACGACTTCTTCCGGCTCTTCGTTAAGAAGTTCTTTGATCTTTTCTATTTGCACGTTGCACCTCACATCTCTATGCCCACTTCAGATTTCCTTTTCACCTTCACAAGTATGTAGTTCTTCATTTTTGAGGGTGTAATAGTTGCAACATCTCTAAGGTGGATGTTATCCTGCAATTCCATATCTTCAACCTTCTTATGGAAATCAGCATAAGGGAGTTTAATGCGCAGTCCATCTAATTGCAGCGTGAGCGGCGCAGGGGTATATACGCTTTCTATCTCAGGGATCTGTTCCTGTACCTCTTTCATGATCCTTGCAGGCAGGACGGCAAGTGGGTCTCTGGCAATATCCTCTCTCATTTTTTCCACGATTATCCCCACTTTCTCACTCATAACATCCAGGCCCCCCAGTTCATCACTGTGCCTTAGCCTGTGAGCGACCCTGCCGATGTTCCCTATGTACATATCGGCACCAGGCACTTCTTCAGTCTTAAGGTCCGGCCCTCCTGTGGCAACGATGGGTATCTTTATACCTTCAAAGAGTTTAGGTTTCTTATTGATTATACAATCCCGGAAGGTACCAAAAGAGAACAGGGCAATATCATGCTCATTTATTAGTCTTCTTTCATAATCTGCAGAAAGTGCAACTCTTCTTCCCATGCCTCTGGCAAGTCCTATCATAGTGGTGTTAGCGCCTCCCCGTCTCAGGAATTCAGCTATATCACAGGCAGAATGCGGCAGATGATGAGACGCAAGCGTAGGTGAGACAACGGCTATTTCAGTTCCTGTAAGGGGAGCTCTGGATATCTTTCCAAGAAGATCTTTGGCAAGCTGCTCAATAAGATGTACATCATCTCTGGGTACGAGCATCACAAGAGTAACCTCTGTGGCAGCCGGTGTTTTCTGGATGAGGTATCCTCCCAGATCTTCCAACAGTTCCAATATAAGCGTATGCCTGTGTATTCCACCTTCATATATGTAAGGTTCAAGCACTGCTGCCAAGAGCTTACCCTCCCTTTATCTTTTCAAGCATTTGGTGTCCTTGCTGCACCCATTCTGGTTTCATGGCATCTTCGGATGCTACGAAAATAAATTCATTGCTGTTAAGTGAGTGATAACGTACCCTGAACCCTTCAGGAGTTCCTCTTATAGCCATTTCGACAAGCCTGGAAAGCAATGTGCGTTTTGGGTCGAATATGGCCATTTCTTTTATGGCCTCTATCTCAGTGTCCATATTTTCCACGTTTACATTTATGGTCTTCCTGTCCTGTTGAATGACTTTTCCGCGTCCATATTTTGCCCACAGTTTCTCCAATAGGTCAGGCAGGTACTTCTCATCTCGCAGGACTATCTGTATCTCATTCCTGGTGACAGCTCCAATGTTAACATCTGCAAAGTCCGATGTTTTTACTAGCGGAGGACTGCCTCTCAGAATGATGGCCATCTGGAATAGTGAGTCTTCAGGCGTTATGATAGCATATATCCTGCCAATAGAGTTGGCAAGGCCAAGCTCCGAAATGACATCTGAGAGTATTGACCTGTAAGCTTCGGCCTCTTCAGATATTTTAGTTTCCACCTTGAAGATCTCCAGAGGCTCCATATTTCTTATTCCTCCACAAATCCCGATGCCAGCAATGCACTTCCCACAGCACCTATGAGGTGGGAGTTCGGTGGCACAAGCACATCTATTTTAAGCAGACTGCTCAAGGCTTTTGGAACGCCTTCTATCAGTGAAGAGCCACCCACAAGGATCAGTGGCTCTTTTACATCCACTTCCTGCAATTGCTGCTCAAAGATCTGTTCCACCACACTATGACATGCCGCAGCAGCCACATCCTCCGGTCTTGATCCTTTCGCCAGTGAGTTTACAAGTGACTGGATACCAAAGACAATGCAGTAACTGTTCATATCGACTTTTTCCTGCATACCTTTTACAGCCAGTGCACCCAGTTCAGTAATATCGACACCAAGTCTCTTTGCTGTCATATCCAGAAAACGCCCGGATGCACCTGCACAGATACCACCCATGGTGAACATACCTGGAATTCCATCTTCCACTGATATTGCCTTGTTATCCATTCCACCAATGTCGATAACGGTTGCAGAGCCTTTTTGCTTGTTTGCCAGGTACACTGCACCTTTGGAATTGACAGTGATCTCTTCCTGTACCAATTGCGCCTTAAAATGCTCTCCTACCAGGAACCTGCCATAGCCGGTGGTTCCAATAGCCTGGATCTCTTCGGCCTTTACTCCAGCTTCCTCAAGTGCATGGTTGAAAGCTTCTGTTGCACTATCAATGACCTTTATAGTGGGCACCCAACCCTGGCCAATGATCTTGTCATTTCTCATTATCACAGCTTTTGTAGTGGTCGAACCAGAGTCTATGCCTGCAGTAAGACCAGTCTGATGCTCACGGGCAAGCAGATGTTTCCTTCTTGCGATGGTGGTAAGAGCTTCCATTCTTGTCATAAGGGTGGCTGCTGTTGTCCTTTCGGTGAAAGAATAACTGATAACAGGAATACTGGAATGTTTATTTATATATCTTCTAACTTCGTTCCTTACAATAGCAGCTTCAGCACACCTGAAACATGATGTGATGAACACTCCATCCACGTCTGCAATGCCTTCCACCACTGCTTGGGCTCTTGCCATCATCAGACGCAGATCAGGACTTGCAGCCTCTATTCCGAAATCCCTTCCGATCGTGTCAAGAGAAGCTATATCTATTTCAGGAAAGACCAGTTTTGCATTGACACTGGAAGTCACTTTTTCCAGTTCACCCTGGACACCTGCATATTCAGAACCGCATGAGACCAGCGCCACTTTTACTTGCTTCTCCGTGCTCATGATCTAGCCTCCGTTGACAGTGATTTCAGGAACTCGGCTATCTTGTAGACAAATTCCTTGCCTTCCTCTTCATTTCTGGGGTACTCTACTTCAAGGATAGGTATCTCTTTTTGGCGTATCAGATATTTGGTAAGCTCGTTCGTCCTGGCACATCCCATACACCCAAAGGCCATGGTTGCCTCATTCACGATGATAGCAGCTTCTGCCTCATCTATCATGGGTCCTACTATAGCCATCCTCCCCCTTACACCCGCGGGTACTTCCACTGCTGCATATTTCAGACCCATTTTAGGCTCTTCAGCCGTTATATTCAGAGGTGGGGAGTCTACTCCTACAGTATTTACCCTCTCTTTGATCTTTTCCATCATCGCAAGGGGCTTGTGGCCGAAGCGCTCTACTAGATCAGAAAGTATCAGGCTGTTGATAGGATAAATGATCACTTTTGCCATTATATTGCCTCATAAATTTGATTCAATGATCTCCTTCAGCTTCTTTACTTCTATTTTTTCAGCACGGTGTATCTCAGCGGGTGGAACATGTTTATCGTAAGCATCAAGTGCTTTTCCGATCATGGGTAGCATCTGGACTTCCTCTCTCAGGTAATGGAATCCTGGTCTGGGTCCGCCACCCCTTACAGACCGGCATCTTCTCTCATCCCCGGGGTGAAACCCACGCTCTTTCACAAAGATATGATTCCTGTCCATAGCCCTCAGTTCATCAACTACCTTATCCACAGCAGTCCTCGGACCAGTAACCATTGTTCCAAAACAAGTTTCTTTGATAGTTATGGATGTTTCTGATTCATATACTTTCATTGCGGCATCTATGGGTAGAACGCTGTCAGAACTTATGACCACAATTTTAGTGATAACATCTTCCTCATTACTCATAGCCCCCCTCCCTGTTACGCTCGATGACATAGATCTTATCTCCTTCTTTGAAGTTCCGGAGCTTTTCTATGTCAAGGATACGCCCAATGATATTTGTACTTATGAACTTCTCTCCGGTAGGTCCGAAAAGGTCATCGTCCTTCGTTTTGACACCTACCATTCCCATACGCTTAGCTGCCTGGTTTGTAACACCTATCTCCCCGGATGCAACCTTTTCCTTTGGTGTGTTCTCCGGCAGGATCTCCTTATATCTCTCTGCAGGTTTTTCAGCTTTGAAGATATAGGTATTCTCATACATCATTATCAAAGGCATTATTCCTACAGGCCTGAACTGCAGGCCAATGGCATGTCTGAAAAAGTCCAGGGTTATGGGTGCAGCATTGTCATACAACTCTATGCTAACCATCTTTGATCCATCAACTCCTGTAGCCCTGACAGTACCCGCCCGAAGTATCTCAATGGTAGTATCGGGCTCCTGGGCCACAAT
>NZ_JBFXHJ010000005.1:0-2792 GCF_050177135.1 Methanomethylovorans sp. | reverse complement strand
AAGAGTTCGATCACGAACTCTCCGGAGGTGGTTATTATCCGATATTCCACTACATTTTCTTCTTGTTCGATCTCAGACCTTTTCAGTATTCCTATTGAAATACCTTCTTTATAAGGTGCGTCAGATACCCGGATGGCATCCCCAAGAGTAGCTCTTTCAGGCAACTTTATTTCAATTCCGTTGACCTCTACTGTTATTTCGCCATCCATATCTGACACCTCTTTGCATAATTCTCTATTGATCTGCGTTCGCTTCGATCCTTTCGGTTTCGGTAAGTTGTGCGATCACTTTCCCTGGCTCCCCTATGTCCACAATCTCTCCATTTCTCATAAGGGCTACCCTGTCACATATCTCTTCCAGGAAGTCCATGTCATGGGATACGATCACAAATGTATTCCCCAACTCCTCCCTTGCTTTGAGAATGGATCTTGTGACATCTTTTTTAGTAATTGGGTCCATTGTACCTGTTGGTTCATCCATTACTATTATGTTTGGCTCCTTCATTAATATCTGAGCAAGTGCCACCCTGTGTCTCTCTCCTTCGCTAAGTTCGTCAGGCATCTTGGATAATATCGATTTTGCCTTTTCTTCTGTGAAACCAGTGGTTTTCAAAGTAATGATCGCCTTTCTTACTGCCAGTTCATAAGGCAGGTCAATACCGATAGACTCTGTGAGGTTATCTATTATATTGCGGTGGGTGTAAAGACTGTATTCCTGATGCAATATGCCCATGTACTGAAGTGCACGTCCCCTGCATTCCGGCCCAGGTTTTTTCATATCGATCCACTCATCTCCTACCCTCGTAACCACTTCGCCGCTGGTGGGCTGAACTATTCCCATGAGGATCTCTGAAGTAGTGGTCTTCCCCGCACCGCTGACCCCGGCAAGGCCGAATATCTCACTTTCTCTTACTTCAAAAGAGATATCACTTACGGCATTGACGACTCCTCTTGTAACTGATATGTACTTCTTTCGGAGATTTTGCACTTTTATTATAGGGTCGCCAATGGCAACGTCTTGCCTCTTCTCTAGTGCACATGCCATGCCTGTAAATTTCTTTGCCATTTCGCAGGGGTCTCCCTCGGCGACCATGGCCCCGTCTTCAAGGATGATTGCCCTGTCAGCAATATCCTCAACAACTTCAGACCAATGAGAGGTTATGATCATTGTCATATTGTAATCCTTGACAGTCCTCTCGATAACATCATGTACTATCTTTGCAGTCCTCGGATCAAGTGTGCCGGTAGGTTCATCTGCTAGCAGCAGCATTGGATTTCTCACAAGCTGGCGGGCAAGGACGACTCTCTGTTTCTCACCACCGCTCAGGTCTCGTGCTATATGCATCATACGGTGAGATAATTGTACTTTTTCCAGCAGCTCCATCGCCTTTGAAATGACATCTTCATCCTGCTGTCCAATTTCGGTAAGGGAATTTACTACATTTGTTATGACCTTCTCATCACCATACAGTGCAAAAGTGCGCTGCAGCATTATAGCTATCCTCTTGGTGATGTCTTTTCTTTTGTGGTCATGAATTGACATCTCAACAAAATCAGCATCAAAAGGTAGTAATTTTTCTCCGGGACATGCTGGACATTCACTTCCTATTTTGCTCGGAGGTTCGATATGACCGCATTTTTCACAGGTTGCAAGATGGTATATCACCTGCCCGCTTATACTTTCATATTCTTCTACTCCGCGAAGTACATGCATTAGAACAGTTTTACCTGCTCCGCTTCGTCCCAATATACCGATGACCTCTCCTTCGTTTATAGTAAGGTTTATGTCCTTCAGAACTTTTAAGCCGTCAAAATCCACATTAAGGTTTTTTACCTCGATGAACGCTGCCATTTATGTTCCTCCGTTTATGTACCGGCTGGAATTCTCCTAGTTCTGACTACCAGTTCAAATTACTTAATGGTATTGTATGGTATGTACTAAACTGCTAACAACTTCTGCCGGACATTTATAATTAGTTTTTAAATTTACTTTTTGTAGAGTATCATCTGCATTATATCAAACTATACATAAACGTAACGCATATTGTTTTCGCCGTTAACAATAAAAATCTGTCCCCTGCTCTTACCTATGGTCAGAAGCATTCAATGAGTCCACAATATCTATAACCTCTATGATATCACTGATCACATGATCAGCGGCTTCCAATAATCTTTGTGGTCTTTTATCCCCTTGCTGGATAGTGACTATCCCCACATCAGCAACCTCCAAGGCGCGAATATCGTTAACACCATCTCCAATCATCAGTACTATATCATATTTCTTTTTAAGGGCCAGTACAATATTAGCCTTCTCATCTGTAGTGGCTATATCGAAAACATTTGTAAGTGGGATGCAAAGTTTTTCAGCTACTCTCCTTAGTGAACGCATGGTGTCGCCAGATGCTATGTATGTATCGATGCCCCTGCTATGCAAAAGCTCTATTGTTCTGGGAGTATTGGAGTATAATTTTCCTGCTGTGCTCAGTACATATGGGATGAACTGCAACTGTCCATCCACGATCAGACCTGTTGCAATATAGTAGCTTTCAGGGCAACTCCGGTGTGCAAAAGCCAGGACTTCTATCACATCTCCCACTACGACCTTTTGGTCGTTGATTATTTCCATTGCCTCCTCTGTGCTCATCGGCCCACTGGAACAACTGATGTCTATTTTTAATCCATTATCAGCTATGAACCTCCGGAGTTCTGTTTTTGGATCAGTGTTCTCAATGGCAACAGGTTCAGCATGCATTACCACAAGAGCTCTTCTGGGTCTCTCTGCTACCAGCATGA
>NZ_JBFXHJ010000004.1:0-31040 GCF_050177135.1 Methanomethylovorans sp. | reverse complement strand
TGCTGTTTGAGGTGCCAATCCTGTCAGGTTGTAAAACTGTTCTGTTGTATTTGCGACAAAGGAACCATCGATATATACCATCACATGTTTAAGGTCATAATCTTCTGGATCTGTCCATGTCCATCTTATCCAGCCAGATGCAACTCCGGTTTCTTTGAGATCTGTTATGGATTTAGGTGGTATGAGATCGCCCATTAATTTTGTGAAATATTTGGCCGAATCAGCTACCCCGTAACCATAGACATGATCGAATCCCGGTGTATCAACATCCACCACAGCATCTGAGAGTAATTTCCCGCGCACTTCTGCAGCAGTCATTGAAGTGTTGCTGCTCCAGATCTGGGCTGCGATCGCTGCAACATGAGGAACAGAGGCACTGGTTCCCCAGAATTCAGTGAAACCCTCGGTTGATGTGGATATGCCATCAACTCCACATATATCAGGTTTCGGCCTGAGGTGTTCTTCAGGGTAGGCAATTGTTACAGGCCCCTGGGAAGAGTAGTATTCAATGGTGTTAATATTGTTCCATGGCACAGCTCCTACGGCAACGACACCTGGAGCAGCAGGGTGGCCATATATGGAATCTTCGGCAACCAGGTTGATCTTATCGACCGTAGCTCCGAGAGACGGGTAAAAGAACAATTCCAAAGTGCGTGTTGCTGCAGTACCTTGGTAATTGTATACTCCTATATAGTAATCCTTTTCTGGTCCGTCGTTGTAGAACTGTATCCACTCAAGTGGATCAGGTCCGGTACTATTTGAGACGGCTAAGATATCATATTCATCATACAGGAGAAGATCATAGTCATTTGATGAAGAACCAAACGGATCATCCCACTGAAGAATGACCATGACGCTACTTCCTGTTTCCATATGTATGGTGAAGAACTCATTATGGAAGTTGTCACCATCATTAACGAACGTTCCCTGATAATGAGAATCTCCCTCATTACCTGCTGAAGACAGATATAGTACATTATTCTCATTGATCACATCTTCAATATGAGAAGCTACTATCCCATCCTCAAAAAAAGGTTCTTCGTACCATGCAACATCATCTATTATAATGTTGCAACCCGCTGCAACCAGTTCATCAATAGCTGTGTTGAATGCTATGATGTTAGCACCGTTATCATGGAAATAAAGCTTTGCTTCGGGCACCATATCATGTATGATCTCTAGTATGGCAGTGCCTTCATTTCCTCCGAATATATCACTTAGCACAGTAACATCTTCAGGCAGATCTCCGGAGGCCTGTGATACAGTGAGATGATCCACTCCATCCGAGATCACTCCGATCTTTATTCCGCTTCCATCTTCACCATAAAAGGTTCGTACGCTGGCCGTTCCATGTACGTCATCTCCCTCGGTATTGACAGATCCAGCATTTGTTACAGGCGGCAGTACAGTCCTTATGCTTTTTACTTCTTCTAGAGAAGCGAGCTCTTTCAGTCCATTAAAACTTATCCATGCTACCACAACCGAATTTCTTTCATCCGTATCTGTGATCTCATGTACAAAGGGTTTAATCATTTCAACGTTGCAGTCCTCTTTCAGATGGACATATACGTATACAAGGTCTTCATCCAGTCCATTTGCTGAGTTGGCTGGAATAAAATTTGATGATCGAAAATCATTTGAGTTTGTCATAGGTATCAATGATGATCCTGATGTTGTTGTGTCACATATAAGATCAAGAAGATCGGTACTGATCTTCTGCCGTGATTCTGTCATGTTATTTTTGTCAGCCTGAGAATAAAGCTGGAAAACAGCGTCATTTCCTGTTGAAGCCTGTGAAACAGGGGTGATAACAATCGATATCAAGAAAATTGTTAATACAATACCAATTATCTGGGCAATAGGATTAACTCTATCCAACCACTACTCCTCCTTTTTTTCAGTTTACTGGAAGCTTAGTTCTACACTGTCATGTTCTTTTTATTCTTCTTTTGAACACCATTCCAGTAAAAAGGACTATTCCTATCAGCTTGATCCAGTTCCCGTCTCCAAGATAATTGTTTTCTTCGGCACTATGGTTGCCACTAACGTTCTCTTCGGTTGCAGCAGAACCGTTGTTCACAACAGGAGGTATTACAGTTCTTATATTTTTGACTTCCTTCAAAGAGGCAAGTGTTTCCAGTTCATTAATGCTTACCCTTGCAACAGCTACTGAATTTTCCTTATCCCAGTCAGTGATCTCCTGCACCAGAGGTTCTATGTTGCTGGTGTTGTTACCCTTATATAGATATACATACACGTACACAAGGTCGCTACCATCTGAATTAACAACAGTTTCAGTTGATGATTGGTATTTAGTTGCTTCCAGAAGTTTAATCAGATCTGTGCTTAACTTCTTTTCAGCCTCTGTCATGTTATACTTATCTGTCCCGGTTGAACCATGGACAATAAAAACTGATACGGCAAACACCATCAGTGCAATAGAAATCCTTATGATCAAATTCCTTTTTCTCCCCATGATGATCCCTCAATTGAAACAATTTTTTATCGATCTCTTTTTGCCTTTCTTTGCTTATACGAACTACAAGTATAGTACTTGGCTATATCCTTTTCGATAATGTTTTATAGATGCGACTGAACTCACATCAGTAAAAAAATAAGAATACTGAGCATCATGAAAAATCAAACTCTTTTTCACTATTAGAACAGAGAATCATGTCTATGTAGTATTTACACACATACAATGAATGCAAAAATATTCTATATATTTTAAAATGTTGTCTTATTGTACCTTCTCCCCTTAGAAAAAACCTTGTAAAGAATAAGTAACAAGTCTTAAAGAAGGCAAGTTGCAAAGTTGAATTTGCAACCAGCTTGCTAGCTTTTTTCATTCCACGTTCACTGCAACTAATGAAACCCCAAGATCCTTTTCAGCTTGAAGGAGAAGCTTGAGATCTTCTTCGGACAGATCTGCATACCTAATGTTCATGCCTGAAAAAGCCAACAGTGTTACACCCATCTTTTCTTCCAGTTCTTTGATAGACTTCATCTGTTTAGCCGTAAGTGAAGAAAATGCCCATATCATATTATTACCCTTAAAGGACAACAATCTTTTACTATTTAATACTAGTCGCAGTATTAATTAAGCATATTTGTAAAAAATAATATATATCTATGTACATGTATTTATATAAGTTTAATTTATATGTTATGTGCTAAAACAATTATATGATATTATCACCACAGGACACTTTATATCCTGGGCCAATTCATCAGGAACAATTTGAAGTTCATGTCCTGGATACTATATATCTCACTGTTATGAAGCAGTTCAAATCCGCTTTTTACTGAGGAACTAACCTGTTTACCCATGGAACACGAAGTAAGCCTCTCTTTCAAAAGTGAACATGCATCAGAATACTTGCGGGGTATTTCTGCTACATAGGTACCGTTTTCTATATAGAATGCAAAAACATTTTCTGCATTTACATATTTGGCTTTGAAGGTTTCGGCATGCTTATGGACCCATACAGGCGGACCCCTGTGCTTCCGCAAGGCTGGAAGAGTGGCAGACATGAGCTCCAGTAATATTACTGTTTTTTGTCCTGACCATGATCCTTTATTAAGGACCTTGAATTCATGCTCTTCAAGCAATGCAACAACTGCAAGCTCCATCTTATACAGTTGTGGATATAGTACATCTTCCACTACATCAGGTGTTTTGAATGTGATAGCAATAAATGCAGTCCCACGTGACCTAAGTCTTTGAAGCAGCTCGCTGTCGGTCACTGATGTGTCAGATCCCGGGAAAAAGAAATCCAATGTAGGAGACAGTAAGAATTCTCTACATGGATCGATGAACATGCAAAACTTATCCAGCGACAAGGCCGCAGCAACATTGCGTTTCGGATCAGTGGGATCCACTACAACGAGCGGCTCTGCATGTTGTGTAGTGCCGTGTGCGTTCAGGTCGATATATGTGCCAGGCTGCCAGCCGCAGGCAGATCTGATCACATTCTCAAAAGAACCATATTTTATCACAAGCAGTTCTGTAAGATAACCTGAGAACCCCTGTGTTCTCAGTTCTGAGCCATATACACCTGCTCCTTTCATGAACTGTTTTAGCAGCAACACGTCCGGTTCAAGTCCCAGAATATTTCTTTTAACAAATTCGTTATGGAAAGGTGTTCTATCAACTGCGGACCTGATGCATGCAGCGGACTGTACTCTGAAACAGGGGACTATGTCCACATCGAACCCTCTGTATCTCATATTTATGTAAGGGTGTTCAGCATAGCGTTCTTCAAAAAATTCGGATTCTTCAGCTATTTTTCTTGCAATGGTCAGCCCATTTTTTTCAAGTTCTTCCCTGCTGGCGTTTTCCGGGAACATGATGAATATGTCCAGATCATGTGTCCCCGATATCCAGGTATTTCTGGCAGCTGAACCGACAAGGCTGGCAGACACATCATCCAGGCCCATTGAGCAGGCTATGAGCTCTACTTTTTTTACAAGCAACTCTGTTATCTCTTTCAGATGGTCCCTTTCTTCATTTTTTGGACTTATCCTTTGCAGAACGACTGCTCTCAATCCTTTAAGTACATCGTTTTCCATAAAAGCCACTTTATGTCCTATGATGCTGCTTATGCTTTTCTTGGAGTTATAATTTATGGAGTAGTTACAGCTTGGAAATAAATTTATTATGTTATTGCAAGTTTGAAAAGCAAACAAATATTATATACTTATTTTTATTATATTACTTGTATTGTTTAAAGAGGAATATATATGAAGAAAAACCATCTTTTACTACTAATTCTTTTTTCTTTGATGTGCACGTCAGGTATTGCTTTTGCGAACTCATCGGTTCCGGTCCAGGAATCAATTAATCCTGCTTTTGTAGCGCAGTCCACAACACAGGCTCAAAGCGTCGATATGCTGAGCAGCGGGGAGGGGGCCACAGGCCAGTTATCCGATACAATAGACTTCTCTTATATTGATTATTCACCTTCCTCTCTAATGCTGGATACTTATCTCCCATATTATGATCTCAGGACGCAGGGGAAGGTCACTTCTGTAAAAGACCAAGGGTCATGCGGTTCATGCTGGGCCTTTGCATCATATGCCTCCCTTGAATCAACTCTTATGCCAGGTGAAAACCTTGATCTTTCGGAACAGAATCTAAAGAACCTGCATGGATTCGACGTAGATCCATGCTCAGGAGGAAATGCCCAGATGGCAACTGCATATTTTGCCAGATGGGCTGGTCCTGTATTAGAGTCAAAGGACCCATATGATCCATCCATTATTTTCTCTCCTTCTCTGAAAGCTACTAAACATGTGCAGGAATCCATTTTCCTTCCGACAAGGAAATCATCACTAGACAATGATGCTATCAAATGGGCTCTTTATCAATATGGAGCAGTTTATGCTTCAATGATATGGTCCGATTCATCCTATGATTCTAAGAATAATTCTTATTATTATACAGGTTCTTCTACTACAGGAGGTCACGGTGTCACTATAGTAGGATGGAACGATAGTTTTGACAGCAAAAGATTCTCTCCTGCTGCCCCAGGCAATGGAGCCTTCATTGTAAAGAACAGTTGGGGGGATTCATGGGGAGAGGCGGGCTATTTCTATATCTCCTACTACGATTCCAGTTTTGCAAAAAGGAACGTTAATGCCGTTTTCACAGCTGAACAGGTCAATAATTACGATAATATCTACCAATATGATCCGCTTGGCTGGACAGCATCCGTTGGTTACGGGGATACCGTAGTATGGGGAGCAAATGTGTACACTGCGTCATCAGATGAGGTTCTGGAAGCAGTATCATTCTATACTACCAGTTCAGGGGTCAGCTATGATGTATCTATTTACACAGATGCCGTTTCCAATCCTATCGGGGATCTGAAGAGCAATGTTTCAGGCATTTTTGATTATTCCGGTTACCATACTGTAACCTTGGATGATCATGTGGACCTTGACACAGGACAGAATTTCTCCGTAGTGATCAAATTAACTACTTCAGGATATGGTTATCCTCTTGCCATGGAAGTACCACTGCCTTATCTTTACAGCAGTTCCGCAACATCAAATGCTGAAGAAAGTTACATCGGGGAAAACGGACAGGTATGGGAGGATATCACATCCGTGTTTCCCAATGCCAATCTCTGTATCAAGGCATTGACATCGGATGCTGTCCCAATGACGGTGATGAACGCAGATACAGGGAAAACTTACTTCAACATCAGTACTGCTGTGCAGGACCCACTGACACTTCAAGGCCATACTATCCTGGTGGGTCCCGGAACATTGCAGGATAATGTACGGGTAAATAAAGCACTTACAATAAGGTCGTCCACAGGCGATCCTGATGACACAGTGGTGAAAGCGCTCGATCCTTCAGGACACGTTTTCTATGTGACGGCTTCCAATGTTTCGATATCAGGTTTTAACGTCACTGGTTCTCTTAATAACAAAGGTATATACATAGACGGAGTAAAAGGCTGCAGTGTTTATGACAACATTGTTACAAATAACAATTATGGCATATATGTCCGCTCATCCGTGGATGTAACTATTACAGATAATCACGTAACAGCCAACAATGCAGGTATCCTTCTTAGCGGTTCATCTAATTGTAATGTCCTAGATAATGAAGTAGATGCTAATGCGGGTCAGGGTGTGTACCTGCTCAGCACGTCAGCATGTGTGGTTAATAATAATACCTTTGATTCCAACTTACAAGGTTTAAGACTGGATGACAGTGTTGATAATTATCTTACAGCCAATAATATCAGTTCAAGTAATTATGGCATATTGCTGTTATCCTCTTATTCGTTGGATACTGTTTCAGATAATGCAGCAATGGACGGTCCAAATGTTGCTGCGGTCGAACTATCCGATAAGAGTTCAGCAGGATCTCATCCGAAGCTATTGGGATCGGACAGGATCACTCCCAGATCAACTCATGGAAATGTTCTCGACGGCAATACAATTCGATCGAATAGTTATGGTATCTTGTCAAAATACTCGGTTTACAATAATATTGTCAATAATACTTTGTATTCCAATGACCAGGGCATTTACTTTATTGATAGTTCTTTAAATACTATCCAGAACAACATTCTGGACTCCAACTCGTTACAAGGTATCTACATGCTGGCATCTGACGATAATAATGTGAATAATAATACAATCAGGCAAAATAATGTAGGCATTCGCCTGCAATCAGGTAACAGGAACATGCTGAATAACAATTCAGTAATATCTAATAGCTACGGTCTATTGTTGTACTCTGCCACTGATAGTACTATTTCTGACAACAGCTTATCTTCCAACAACCAGGGGGTCTATCTTGTCAACTGCACTTCCAGTCAGGTATTGAACAACACCGCTTCTCTTAATGTCTATCAGGGAATTTATATTGTAAGATCTCATGATAATCTGGTTAAGAACAATCAATTGATTCAAAACAAAGCAGGTATCCGTCTTGAGCTAAGCAATAGCAATGTACTGGATGAAAATATTGCAAGATCAAATAGTTATGGCTTCTTACTGCAATCCGCTGCTGATAACATTATTTCCAACAATGCTGTTTCCTCCAATAACCAGGGCATTTACTTTATAGACGGTTCTTTCAATACCATCACAGCAAACACAGCAAGTGGCAATACTTTGCAAGGTATCTACCTGGTCAGTTCCCATAGCAATGTCATTGAGTATAACCGGGTGCTACAAAGCAAACAAGGTATTCGTCTTCAGTCCAGTGATCAAAATATTTTAGATGGAAATCATCTGCAGTCAAATTCCTATGGTGCGTTATTGCTTTCCAGTGATAACAATTCCATTCTAGCAAATGCTGCAACAGAAAATGAAATAGGTATAGGTCTGAGTCTTTCAGATATGAACCTGCTGGCGGACAACGAAGCCCTTAATAGTGCAAGTTCCGGGATATATTTTGATTCTTCAAGCTATAATGATCTCATTTCTAACAGGGCAGCATACAACAAATATGGAATGCGTCTGTATAAGAGTACACACAATGCACTTGAGGAGAACCGACTTGCAAACAACAAGTATGGTTATCTGGCGCAGTCTTCAGGTGACAACTTGTTAAAAACCAACAATGTATCGCTCAATGAATGGTGTGGTGTGTATCTGCAATCTTCCGGTTCTAACCTTGTCTTCAACAACATGTTCAACAATATTAAGAACGTTGTTGATGATGGCTCAAATACCTGGAACATCACAAAGACCACAGGTACGAACATAGCGGGGGGCTCGCACATTGGAGGCAATGTATGGGCTTCACCCAAAGGAACAGGCTTCAGCCAGACAGCCACGGACGTAGATAAAGATGGGATATGTGACACAAAGTATAACGTGGTAGGTAGTTCTTTTGACTACCTGCCTCTTTATTTCAGGTGATCGAAAATTATCGCAGAAAGAGAACATTTCTTCAGAATAGTCCTATGTTCTCTTTTTTGATCACATGGTTATAATTCTTGTATCCAAGGAGATCTGCTATCTGGTTAGTGTGCTGGCCTTTGATCTTGGTCAGTTCACTTGATGAGTAATCAGTGATCCCTTTTGCAAAGACTTCCCCGTTGGATCTTATTTCGATGATATCCCCTCTTCTGAAATCACCGTTAACATTGGTGATGCCAGAAGGCAGGAGGCTCATACTATTTTTGATGGCTTCTTTTGCACCCTCATCAACTTCCACTGAACCGCAGGATCTGGATAACAAGATCCAGCGTATCCTGTTCGTGTGGACTTCCTTGTTTGCCATGAATAGCGTACCTATTTCCTCGCCATCGAGTAATCTGAGCAGGATGTCTTTTTCTCTGCTGCTGGCGATTATCGTGTGGCAGCCCGCAAGACCACAGATCTTGGCAGCCATTATTTTTGTTCGCATGCCTCCCACGCCTTTGAGACTTGTCGGATTCCCTCCATAGCTTTCCACTTCAGGAGTTATCTCCTCTACAAGGTGAAGCAGCTTAGCACCATGATTGTTGTGGGGGTTCTTGTCATAGAGCCCATCAATATCCGAGAGGATTATAAGGAGATCTGCTTCTGTTTTGCTGGCAACCATGGCAGATAGCTTGTCATTGTCCCCAAAAGTCGCTTCGATCTCATGTACGCATATAGGGTCGTTCTCATTGATTATGGGGATAACTCCATAACTAAGGAGGGTGTGCATACTGTTTCTGAGATTGAGATATGTTAACCTGTTAGAAAAGGACTCATAAGTAAGGAGCAACTGAGCTACCTTCAGTCCATATTTGCTGAAGGCTTTACTCCATTCCTGCATGAGCATGCTTTGTCCAACAGCTGCTGCAGCCTGTCTTACAGGTATTTCCCGTGGCCTTGAGTCAAGATCGAGCACGTCCACTCCAAGTCCTATGGATCCTGAACTTACTATTACTACCTTCTTTCCTGAATTATGCAGTGTAAAAACCTGTGAAGCTATGGAATCCAAGAAACCAGGGCTTAGTTTACCTTCATCCTGGTTTATGGATGTAGTCCCTATTTTCACCACAATTTTGTTTATGTCGCCTAAAAGCTCTTTCCTGCTGCTCAAGAACATTGCCTCTGCATAGTTTATTTTTCTGTTATGACATCAGAGAGTTCTTTGTTCAGCTCTCTGTGGGTGAATTTCTTTGCTTCAGGTCCTACATAGTCAGCAACTTTATCGCCATTTCCTATGAGGACATATTTGTAGATCATAAGACCTTCCATGCCCACAGGCCCTCTGGCATGGATCTTGTTAGTGCTTATACCGACTTCCGCTCCTTTACCATATCTGAAACCATCGGCAAATCTTGTGGATGCATTTATCATGACGCTGGACGAATCCACAAAGTTAGCGAACTTTTTCTTTTTCTTCTGGTTCTCGGTAACAATGGCGTCAGTGTGATGTGATCCATATGTATTGATATGCTCAATGGCCTCTTCTATTGAACTCACCAGCTTTATGGAAAGAATAAGGTCGTTGTACTCGGTACTCCAATCTTCTTCCACCGCGCGTACCAGATTTTTAATGAAATCTATATGCTCCAGTATCGCAAAGGATCCTTTATCACAACGTAATTCCACAGCTGCACTGTCCAGCATCTGGGCCATTTTAGGCAGGAACTTCTCCGCAATCTTTTCGTGCACCAATAATGTTTCCATAGCATTGCATACGGCAGCATACTGCACTTTTGAATCAAAACAGATGGTGTAGGCTTTTGCCAGATCTGCATCCTCATCAACGTATACATGGCAGATCCCGTCGGCATGGCCGAGTACTGATATCTTTGTATTGTCCTGAATGAACTTTACGAATGCGTTAGAGCCTCTGGGTATGAGCAGGTCGATATAGGTATCCATTGCCAGGATATCCATTACTTCTTCCCGCGTTTCCATGAGCTGGAATGCCCCTTTTGGGATCCCTTCCACTTTCTCGACAGCTTCTACCAATATATCGAATATGGCCCTGTTTGAGTTAAGTGCCTCTCTTCCACCTTTGAAAATGGTGGAATTCCCGCTTTTAAGACAAAGTGCCATGATCTGGGGAACAACATCCGGTCTGGATTCAAATATCACTCCTATCAGACCAATTGGACAGCTTACCTGATAAAGCTCCAGGCCATTGTCAAGCTCCAGAGAACTCATCGTCCTGCCAACAGGGTCTTCGAGTTTTATTACATCTCTTATGCCAGCTATCATGCCATTTATCTTACTGTCGCTGACCTTCAGTCTGTCTACCATTGCCTGGGTAAGTTCACCTTTTCTCTGGGCTTTCTCAGCGACTTCCAGGTCTCTTATATTAGCTGAAAGTATGGCTTGCCTGTTGATGTCCAGTGCATTTGCCATTTCTTCAAGTGCACGGTTCTTTATATCCGTGCTCACGCTTGCAAGGGTGATGGATGCTTTTTTAGCTTCTATCACCTTTGCTTCTATCTCTGTTACCATGGATCGAACCACCTGAGCTTGTTTCTGAAAGAGGGGATGTATCATTTATTCAGACTATATAACTACTAACTGATATTGCAATTAGTTCTTAAGCCTTATACTTATCGATAATGGATTGGTAGCTATAAAAATTCCGAATCTACCAAGTGAAAAAATCGTAACCTTCCCTTTTAGATATATTTATCAATAATTGTTCTGTAAGGGATAGCAGGAGATTGACATGAGAACACGTGAATTCATGCTTGGTAATGTCGCCATAGCGCGGGGCATCATCGAAGGAGGCGGCCAGGTGATAGCTGGTTATCCGGGTACTCCTTCCTCGGAGATCATAGATACCCTTGCAGCAATGGAAAAAAGGGATTTCTATGTGGAATGGTCGGTGAACGAGAAAGTGGCTTTTGAAGTTGCTGCAGGGGCTGCTATTGCCGGTGCCAGATCTGTTGTCACCATGAAGCATGTAGGGCTCAATGTAGCCTCCGATCCACTTATGACCCTTTCTTATATGGGTGTTAAAGGTGCAATGATAATAATATCCGCAGATGACCCATCATGTCATTCTTCTCAGAACGAACAGGATACACGTAAATATGCCCAGTTCGCACTGATGCCCTGTTTTGATCCTTCAACTCCTCAGGAGGCAAAGGATATGATACCGGATGCTTTCAGGCTGTCCAATAAGTTTCAGACAGCTGCGATTTTCAGGCCTACTACCCGTATCTCTCATGGCAAGTCTGATGTGGAGCTTGGAGAGATCTCTGAAGACAAGCCACAGATAAAGTTCGAGAAGATCCCTGAAAGATGGATCATGATGCCCAAGAATGCAAGACCAAGACATCCTTATGTGTTGCAGGTGTACGAGGAAATCAGGAAAGAGCTTGAGACTTCTCCATGGAACCAGCTTGAACTCAGAGCAGGATCTAAAATGGGTATTGTCGCTTCAGGTATAGCTTCTGTCTATGCCAGGGAAGCTATGAAAAGAATGGGCCTGGATGCATCTTTTCTGAAAATATGCGCATATCCGGCTCCCGAGGGCAAGATCACTGGTATGTTGCAGAATGCAGACACAGTGCTTGTGATAGAGGAACTTGAGCCGGTGTTAGAAGATGAAGTACGTATCATGGCACAGAAGAATGGTATCGGAACAAAGATACTGGGAAAATCAGAGGGGCTTGTTCCCAGGCATGGGGAGCTTAATGTTGATATCTGTATGGAAGCAATTTCAAAGGCATTCGGGCTGCCTGTAGTTTCTCCAAAGGCTCCTGATATGGACCTTGAACTTCCTTCACGTCCTCCTGTATTGTGTCCCGGTTGCTCTCACAGGGCTGCTTTCTATGTTATGAAAAAGGTTTTCGGAAAGGACGGAATTTATCCGAGCGATATTGGCTGTTACACTCTTGGGGTACAGTCAGGTGCTGTAGACACGACATTATGTATGGGCGCAAGTATAACCGTATCTTCAGGCATATATCATGCAGGAGAGAAACATCCCATATGCTGTTCCATCGGTGATTCCACCTTCTTCCACACAGGAATGAACGGCCTGCTCAATGCAGTATATAATAAGGCTGACATAACAGTTACTATTATGGACAATAGGGTCACTGCCATGACCGGCCATCAGCCAAATCCCGGAATGGGCAGGACAGCTGTAGGTGAATCCACAGTAGCTGTATCCATATCGGATATATGTCGTGCTCTAGGAGTGGAATTCGTGGAAGAGGTCGATCCCTATGATCTGGCATCCACTGAGGATGTGTTCAGACGTGCCAGGGATTATAAAGGTACCTCTGTTGTCATAACGAGGCAGCCATGTGTGATAGATCTGAGACGGTCAGGTGCCAGAAAACCAGCATTCTCAGTGGATCAGGAAAAATGTACAGGCTGTAAGGCCTGCGTTAGGTTTGGCTGCCCTGCCACAGAATTTGATAATGAGCTTAAGCGTGCGAGGATCAGCAATATGTGTACGGGATGCGGTGTATGTGCCCAGATCTGCAAGTTTGGAGCGATCATGGAGGTGAAGAGATGAGTTCTGCAGGAATTTCCCTTTTCGATCTGGTAATAGCAGGCGTTGGGGGGCAAGGTACTATTCTTGCTTCGGATATAATTGGTAAGGCTGCCGTAAAGGAAGGACTGCCAGTGATGGCCGCCGAGACCCACGGCATGGCCCAGAGGGGTGGTTCAGTGGTAAACCATCTGAGGATCGGCTGTGAGTTCGGTTCTCTCATTCCATTGAAAAGCGCTGATGCTTTACTGGCTCTGGAACCCAGTGAGGCTTTAAGATATATTGAGTACTTGTCGGATGATGGAGTAGTTCTTTTCAATACTGAGCCGGTATTGCCTGTCACTGTAACTTCGGGTCTTTCGTCCTATCCTGATGTGGCAAAGATCATTGATTACCTCGAGCAGAGATTTACGGTAAAGGCTTTCAATGCTGTGCAGCTTGCCAAAGAAGCTGGTCATGTGCAATCTATGAACACTGTGATGATAGGGGCAGTTTCCAAGTATTTGCCGCTTTCTGAAGATGTATTGCTAGATTGTGTCAAAGCATCAGTGCCAAAGAGGACAATGGACATTAATATAAAAGCATTTGAGTTTGGTCGGCTTCAGGCCTGACCATTCTGGTCCACTCGCTTCCAACTGGGTATTTATCCATTTATTTACTTTTCTTTCATTCAGTAAAGCTTGCCTTGGGTCTTATTTTCTTTTGGGTCCACAGCATATTGCAGAAAGATCACAGGAATATCTGAAGACGTACTTAAATGAGAGAACGCTATCATAAGCCACAATAGACTCAAATGGATATTTCCGGGGAACTAATATTTTATACCAGATCTTGTGAAATTACTCTTATTTAAAAAAGGAGCTAAAAGATGAATAATAGCATAGAGGTCAAAAAAGAACTAGCACAGCCTGTTCTGTCCATCAGGACAAGGGCGAAGGTTCAGAATCTTCCCCTCGTGATAGGTGAAAGCTACGGAAAGATCATGCAATATATGGACAAGATTGGCCAGCAGCTTACAGGAGTACCTTTTGTAGCCTATTATAATATGGACATGGAAGACCTTGATATAGAGATTGGCTTTCCGGTTGCTGAGCCTTTGGAAGGCAGTGCAGAGATCCGAAGTTCAGAGATACCTGCAGGCACCTATGTATCAATGATGTACAAGGGTGCTTATTCAGGTATGGAAAAGCCTTATGCCTACATGGCAGAATGGATAGAGAAGAATGGCTATAAAGCAAGTGGTATTGCATACGAATACTACTATAACTCTCCTCAGGAAGTGCCGGAGAGTGAGCTTTTAACGCGTATAGTGATATTAGTGGAGTGATAGGGTATCTTTATCCTTTAAGTTGCAATCTAATAAGATCTTATAGCTCCTCAGCGATCGATTGTGATAGACCAAGTGAATGGTTATATAGCCGGACATATATCTGTACCATCTAGTTAGTACCAGATCAACTAAGAAGTCCGAGACCCTTTTATGGAAGCCGGATTAGGAAACATTTTTCTAATTCATCTTTCAGATACTTCTCTCATGCAAAGGTTTTATATATGTATTTATCTATCTAAGCGCAACGATAGAGATGGGTATGTAAGGTTTGCCTTGCATATCGCAATGAAATCATTAACTACGTGTGAAAAAGTCGGATTTAACATGTGATGTTCGGGGCCTCTTCAAGAATGCCCTCCTGCTTGCGGAAACGTCTGCAGGGACATAAGGTGTTTAAATCGTTCTGGAGATGACCACTGTAGGGATGTCTGCTATGATCCTACCGGTATAGGGCAGTATACTGCTTTTTACGGTTGTACAGCAGCGGCAGTATAGCCGTCGATAACACGATGAATCTGTGTTTTCTGATCCCAGTGGCACTTGGACTTTTTGCATGACCCATGCTATCAGCAAGAAAGTTGAACGGCCAAATCTAAATAATATAGATCGGGAGAATTACAATGGCAAAAGGACACAGACCAAGGCGAGGATCACTCGCGTTCAGTCCGCGCAAAAGAGCACAAAGCCCCATACCACGTTACAGGTCATGGCCGGTATCAGAAACTGGAATAAAACTTCAGGATTTCGCTGGTTACAAGGTCGGTATGACCCATGTGGTAATCATCGATGATACCAAGAACAGCCTTACAGAGGGTCTTGAGATCACAGTGCCTGTAACTGTGATCGAAACACCGGCTATACGGGTAGCTGCTATAAGGGCATATGCTAAAGATAATAATGCTGAGCGGGCAGTCGCAGAGGCATGGAGCCTGGAACTTGATGAGAGTCTTGCAAAGACTATTAATGTCCCCGTAAAGCATGACACTAATGCATCTCTGGGGAAGATCGAACAACTGATCAACGATGGTATAGTTTCTGATATAAGAGTAGTGACCTATACCACACCAAAAAGCATTTCAGGTGTTCCCAAGAAGAATGCTGACATAATGGAGACCGGCATAAGCGGCGCGAATGCTAAGGATAAGTATGAATATGCAAAGTCTATCCTCGGCAAAGAAGTGCGCATAAGCGATGTTTTCAAGGGCGGCAGCTTAGTGGATGTGGCTGCTATCACTATAGGCAAAGGTACCCAGGGCCCTGTTAAAAGATGGGGTATCATGCTTCAGAAAGGTAAGCATTCCCGTCAGGGAAGCCTGAGGCAGATAGGTACCCTTGGTCCTTTCAGGCCGGCACATGTGAGCTGGAGGGTACCTCAGATGGGTCAGACCGGTTTCCACCAGAGGACTGAATGTAATAAGCGTATCTTCAAGATAGGTACAAACCCCGAGGATATAAACCCTGTCGGAGGTTTCATGAACTTTGGTCTTGTGAGGAACGATTATGTGCTTATCAAAGGTAGTGTTCCAGGTCCATCCAAGAGACTTATCAGACTGCGTGAACCTACCAGGGCGAGAGTATCCGCTATGGGTGAACCTCAGATAGTTCACATCAGCACACAGAGCAAGCAGGGGTGAATTAGATGGCTAAAACTAATGTTATTGGGATTTCTGGTAATCCAAAAGGTGAGATCTCCCTGCCTGAGATATTCAATGAATCATACAGGCCGGATCTTATAAAGAGGGCAGTGCTTGCAGCTCAGGCCAAGAGGTATCAGCCCTATGGTCCTCGCTTATATGCAGGTATGGAGACCTCGGCAGTATCCTGGGGATCAGGACGCGGTGTGGCACAGATCCCAAGGATCGTAACTGGTAGCCGTGCAGCCAGAGTTCCTCAAGCAGTTGGGGGAAGGGCAGCACATCCACCAAAGCCAGAAGCTGACAGGACTGAAAAAGTAAACAAGAAAGAAAGAAGGCTTGCTATCCGCTCAGCAGTTTCAGCTACCGCTAATGCAGAGCTCGTGAGGGCTCGCGGACACAAGTTCGAGCAGAGCGTACAGTTACCTCTTGTGGCCGAGAATGCAGTGCAGGATCTGACCAAAACTAAGGAAGTTGTGCAGTTCCTTAAAGCGGCTGGTGTCTTCGAAGATGTCCTGCGCGCAAAGGAAGGCAGGAACATCAGAGCTGGTCGTGGAAAGCTTAGAGGAAGAAGGTATAAGAACAGAAAAAGTCTGCTGATCGTTGCTGATGAGGACAGTGCATTGTTCAATTCCGCAAGGAACCTGGCGGGTGTGGATGTTGTTTCAGTTAGCTCCATAAGCACCGAATTGCTGGCCCCGGGAACTCATGCAGGCAGACTGACCATATGGACGGAATCTGCTATAGCAGCTCTGGAGGGTATGTTCGTATGACAGCTATAAATTATCCATTCATCACAGAAAAAGCCATGATGTTACTGGAAAACAATAAGCTCCAGTTCATTGTCAACAGTAAGGCAACCAAAGGGCAGATAAAATCAGATGTCATGAAGATGTATGGCTTTAATGTTGTATCAGTGTGTACAATGAGCACCATGAATGGCCAGAAGAAGGCCATCGTGACATTCAGTGAAACTGATGCTGCGCATGAGATAGCCACAAGGATAGGACTAATGTGAGGTGAGTAATAATGGGTAAACGAATAATTTCACAGAACAGAGGTCGCGGTACACCTACCTACAGAGCTCCCTCTCACAGGTACAAGGCTTCTCTGAAGCACCCCAAAGTGAACGGTAATGAAATGTTAACTGGTACTGTAGTAGGCCTTGAGCATGATCCCGCACGTTCCGCTCCATTGGCAAAAGTTTCTTTTGCTAACGGTGAGGAGCGAATGATCGTAGCTCCCGAGGGAATGGCTGTCGGTACCATCATATCATGTGGTGCTGAAGCTGAAGTAAGACCCGGTAATGTCCTACCACTTAGCAATATTCCCGAAGGTGTTCCCGTATGCAATATTGAGTCAAAGCCAAATGACGGCGGTCAATTCGCACGTTCATCTGGAGTTTATGCAACAGTGGTTTCTCATGATAAGGGAAAAACAGTTGTTCAGATGCCATCAGGTGAAATGAAGTGGCTTAACTCTAAATGCCGTGCCACTGTTGGTATCGTTGCAGGCGGTGGGAGGCTGGACAGACCCTTCCTCAAAGCAGGTAAGAAATATCACAAGATGAAGACAAGAGCTGCGAAGTATCCTCGTGTGAGGGGAGTTGCCATGAACGTAATTGACCACCCCTTCGGTGGAGGTAACAGGCAGCATCCCGGTAGGCCAACAACTGTTGGTAGAAATGCTCCTCCCGGACGTAAGGTTGGACAGATAGCGGCACGCAGGACCGGAAGGCGTTAAACCGGAGGTAATCCCATGGCAAAAAAAATAGGATCTAAATTACCAAAAAGAAAAGGTGAGTTCACATATCGTGGCAAAACCGTTGAGCAACTTCAGGCAATGAGCCCGGAGGAATTCACAGAACTTCTTACAGCAAAAGAACGTCGCTCCATCAGGAGAGGCTTCAATGAGCATCAGAAGAATGTAATGCAGCAGATTAAGGATGGTGCAGACAACGTGCGTACCCATTACAGGAACGTCATAATACTTCCTGATATGGTAGGCAAGACCGTTGCAGTATATAATGGCAAGAGCTTCCTGGACTTTGAGATACAGCCTGAGATGATCGGACACCGGTTTGGTGAATTTGCATTAAGCCGTTCAAAAGTTTCTCATGGAAGTGCTGGTGTAGGAGCAACCCGTTCTAGCAGATTCGTGCCGCTGAAGTAAGGTGATGACGTATGGCAAGGATTGATTATACTTTAGAAATGGATCCAAAGACCAGCTCTAAGGCAATGGGTTCCGAGCTTCATATCTCTCCCAAGAAATCAAGGGAACTCGGAAGGGCTCTTAAAGGCATGCGTACCCAGAACGCCAAGAGATATCTCGAAGGTGTTGTTGCCAAGAAACAGGCAGTTCCCTTCAAGAAGCATTGCGAAGGAGCAGGCCATAAGAAAGGACCAATGGCAGGCGGAAGATATCCGGTAGATGCTGCTAAAGCATTCCTCAAGCTTTTGGAGAATGCAGGTAGCAATGCCGAATATAAAGGATTGGACCCGGAGCGCATGTATATAGCCCATGTGGCCACAAAGTGCGGCCGTGTTATTCCTGGTATGATCGCAAGGGCACGTGGAAGAGGTAGTCCGTATAACACGGATACTGTTAACATCGAGATTATACTGAACGAGGTGCACTAATGGCAATAGAGAAGAAGTTCGTGCGTGAAGGTTACGTCAAAGCCTCACTGGACGAATACTTTGCTAAACAGCTCAACAGGGCTGGATACGGTGGCATGGAGGTTAACAGAACTCCAATGGGAACCCAGATCACGGTTTATGCCGAGAAACCTGGAATGGTCATTGGTAAGGCTGGTAAGGTTATCCGTAAACTTACAAGGGATATTGACAGGATGTATGATATGGATAATCCGCAGATCGATGCCCAGGAGGTCAGGAAACCAGAGCTCAATGCACAAATGATGGCAACACGTCTGGCATCATCCATCGAAAGAGGCTGGTATTTCAGAAAGGCTGGTCATAATGCCATGCGGGCGATCATGAACGCAGGTGCACTTGGCTGTGAGATCGTGATCTCAGGTAAGCTCACAGGAGCAAGGTCAAGGACCGAGAAGATCGTTGAAGGCTATATTAAGCATGCAGGTAAACCAGTAGACGATATAGTCGATGAGGGCTTTGCTGTAGCGATCAAGAAACTTGGTACCCTTGGCTGTAAGGTAAGGATAATCCCACCAGGTGCTGTTCTTCCAGACTCCTTTAAGCTTAAGGCCGTTGTTGAAAAGGCAGTGTCAGAAGTTGACAAGCCTATGGAACCAAAGGCAAGTATCAAGAAGCTTGTAAGTGAAGAAGCTGCAGGTGAGGTTGCTGAGATTGAAGAGGTTCTTGAAGAGGAACCAGTAAAGGCAGAAACATCTGATAAGGAAACAGTTGAAAGGGAAGTATCTGATGAAGAGTCTTCCTGTGCGACTGGTAATACAGAATCTGGTGAGCTTCTGGAAAATGAAGAGCGCAGGGAAGCCGACGGTGTCTGGCAGCATAAACATGCAGGACATGACTACTGGCATCCGATAGCCCGTATTCACAGGGAGGGCTGATCATGGCTATACTGCGTATGAATGAAATAAGGGACATGAGCCCTAATGAACGGATGGACGAGCTTGAAAAGTTAAGGAATGAGCTCATACGTGAGCGCGCCCTTACTTCTGCAGGTGGTGCTCCTGATAATCCTGGCAGAATTGGATTGCTTAGAAGGACCATTGCGCGTGTTAAGACTGTCCAGAAAGAGTCAAAGGAGATCTAAGTGGAAATATCCGCTTATAACCTGATATTTCACGAACTTATCGGACTGTTCACAGAAGTGATCAACTCAAACAATCCCTCTTTAGAGGAAATTCGCGGCAAAGTGGTAGGTGAAACAAGAAATATGCTGATCGTGGAAACATATGACAAATATGAAAAGATGGTTCCAAAATCAGGATCGACATTCTTGTTCCATATACCTCTTCTCAGAGGGAATACACGTGTTACTGAGCAAGTGAAAGTGAACGGAAATTTATTGCTCTCACAACCCGAGAATAGAATTAAAAATATCAGGAAAATTCGCATGAGGTAATAATCATGACAAGAGATATCGGATTGGATGTACCCGCTCCTAAAGAGGAGTGTACTGACGTCAATTGTCCATTCCACGGAAAGCTGCCAGTCAGGGGACAGGTACTGGTGGGCACCGTTGTCAGCAACAAGATGGACAGGACCGTGGTCATCCAGAGAAGACATGAAGTACTTATAAGCAAGTATCAGAGGTATGAGAAAAGACAATCTAAGATCCATGCCCACAATCCTCCATGTATTGATGCTCAAGTGGGAGACATTGTGACTGTTGCAGAATGTCGCCCTCTTAGTAAGACAAAGTCATATGTGGTCATCAAAACGGGGGTAGAGGCATGAAAGGGATTCGTTCTACCATACCCCGGTCATTGGTCAGTGGTTCACGTATAGATTGCGTAGACAACTCAGGTGCAAGAGTTGTGGAGATCATATCTGTAAAGCGTTACAGAGGTACCAAGAATAGGCAACCATGTGCAGGTATAGGTGACATGTGCGTGGTATCTGTGAAGAAAGGTACTCCAGAGATGCGTAAGCAGATCATGTATGCTGTAATAGTCCGTCAGAAGAAGGAAATTCGCCGTCCAGATGGATTGAGAGTTTCCTTTGAGGACAATGCAGTTGTGATCACTGATGAGGACGGTCTGCCCAAGGGAACCGATCTGAAAGGACCAATTGCAAGAGAAGTCGCTGAAAGGTATCCTAAGATCGGTACAACGGCTTCTATAATAGTGTGAGGTGTATGCAATGGTTACTAATCAGCCAAGAAAACAGCGAAAAATGCGGTATACTGCTCCACTGCACTTGAGGCAGAAATTCATGGGTGCTCCTCTTTCAAAAGAGCTCCGTGAAAAATATGGGCGCAGGACAGCAAAGGTCATTGTCGGCGACACCGTAAAGGTGATGCGCGGGGACCATGCAGGCACCACAGGTAAAGTAGAAGCGGTATCACTTAAACATGGGACTATAGTTATAGAGGGAGTAGCAGTGTCCAAAGCAGACGGTACAGAAGTGCCAAGACCTGTCTATCCTTCTAACGTAACGATCACATCCCTTGAAATGAAAGATGACCGCAGATCAGAAGTATTGAGCAGGAAGTAGGTGGTTTTGTGGGAAGACATCAAAAAAGGATATCTGTACCAAAGAGCTGGCAGACATCCAAGAAATCCAATAAATGGATAACGTCAACAAGGCCAGGTCCTCACAACAAGCAACTGAGCATTCCTCTTGGAGTGGCGCTCAGGGATATGTTGCATGTGGTGGACACAAGAGTAGAGGCAAAAAGAGTGCTTTCTGAGGGCACCATTCTTGTTGATGGGATTATCAGGAAGGATCTAAGGTTCCCTATAGGGTTACTAGATGTAGTTTCTATTCCTAAGATGGAACAATCATATCGTGTGCTCCTCGATAGAAAGGGAAGATTAGAATTACATAAACTTGCAGGTACAGAGGCAAGCAAATTATGCAAGATCAGCGGGAAGACCATTATCAAGGGCGGCAAAGTGCAGCTTAATCTAAATGACGGTTCTAACCTGATCGGTTCAAATGACTTCAAAGCTAAAGACTCAGTTATCCTTTCAGTACCTGACAAGAAGATAATCAAGCATATCAAGTATGAAGTTGGCAATCTTGCATTGATCATTGGCGGTAAGCATACTGGTAAAATAGGTACCATTAAGGGTATCAACACGGTGCGTAGTTCCAACTCCAATACTGTCCAGATTGCTGCTGAAGATGAGGAATTCTACACCATAGAAGATTATGTTGTGGTGGTCGGTACGGATAAGCCGGAAATAAAACTTGGTGGTGAGGTCATTGAGTAATCCAATGCGCGCTCCCAGGGTCGAGAAGGTTGTTGTTCACATGGCTGTAGGTGAAAGCGGTGAACACCTTGTGAATGCTGAAGGGATCATGAAAGAAATTACCGGCCAGACAGTGGTTCGTACATATGCCAAGAAGACCCTTCCCGCATTTGGTATCAAAAAGAATGAACCTATAGGTTGCAAGGTCACCCTTCGCGGCGGCAATGCCGAGGAATTCCTGAAGACAGCTCTTTCAATAGTCGAGAAAAGGCTATCATCTTCCCAATTTGATAAAAATGGGAATGTAGCATTCGGAATTGAAGAACACACGGATTTCCCGGGAATGAGGTATGATCCGAACATCGGTGTTTTTGGTATGGACATAAATGTAGTGGTCAATCGTCCTGGATACAGGATAAGTAAAAGAAGGTTATCTGAAAGAAAGGTTCCTTCATCGCACAGGATCACAAAGGACGATACGATCTCCTTTTTCAAGGAGAGATATTTCGTGGAGGTAGCATAAATGGTCCAGACTACTAAGCAATTTGGCCGCGGAGCACACGAATGCAAAAGATGCGGAAGAAAGCAGGGCCTTGTAAGGAAATATGATATTTACCTGTGTCGCCACTGTTTCCGTGAGATAGCCCATGATATGGGATTTGAGAAATATACTTGAGGTGAAAAATAATGGTGTTATTAGATCCTCTTGCTGATGCACTCTCTACTATAAAGAATGCAGAGGCAATCGGTAAACAGTCATGCACGCTTAAACCGGCATCAAAGCTCATAGGTACGGTCCTTAAAGTGATGCAGGACAGTGGATACCTCGGTGAGTTCGAATTCATCGAGGACGGAAAAGCAGGACTTTATGAGGTTAAGCTCATTGGTAAAATAAATAAATGCGGAGCAATAAAGCCACGTTATTCAGTAGGTTCAGTTGATTTCGAGAAATGGGAAAAGCAATTCTTGCCAGCCAAGAATTTTGGAACATTGATCCTCACTACGTCTCATGGTGTCATGTCTCAATATGATGCACGTGAGAAAAATATCGGTGGACAGCTTCTCGCATATGTGTACTGATATGGAGTGGTTCAATGGCTAAAGAGATGAAGAACGTGATCAGTATTCCGGAAGGAGTTACTGTTACTTTCCAGGATGACATCCTTTCCGTATCAGGACCCAAAGGAAAGAATGAGAGGTACCTCTGGTATCCGGGAATCATAATTGAAGTTGCAGGCTCTGAGATCATGGTGGATTCAACTTCTACAAAGAAGTCCCACAAGGCTATGATCGGCACATTCTCTTCACATATTAACAATATGATGAAAGGTGTGACCCAAGGGTTTGAATACCGCATGAAGGTTGTCTACTCCCACTTCCCTATTCAGTTGAAGGTCGAGGGTAAGAAACTGGTTATTGGTAACTTCTTGGGTGAAAAGAAAGCAAGATCTGCAAATATCCTCGGTGAGACCAAGGTCAAGGCAGGAGCCGACCAGGTCACTATCACTGGCATAAACAAAGAGGATGTGGGGCAGACAGCAGCCAACATAGAGCAAGCCACGAAGATCAAGAGATTCGATCCCCGTGTATTCCAGGATGGTATCTATATCGTGGAGAAGATATTGTAGGTGATTTGAATGGAAGATAATATTGCTAAGTCCTCTTCCGGAACTATGAACTGTGGTGTATCCATGGACGCTGAAGGTAAACGCCTTTTCAACGTTCGAAAGGTTCAGAAGGCAAAGAAGCCCCAGTTCAAGAGGACTGATTGTCACAAGTACAAGAGGCTGGACTCCAACTGGAGGATCCCAAGAGGCCAGCAAAGCAAAAAACGCAAAGGTTTTGTTGCAAAGGGTGCTCATGCTCAGGTAGGCTATGGCAGTCCGGTTCTGGTTAAGGGTTTACACCCTTCCGGTTATTCCGAAGTCATTGTTTCAACACTGAACGATGTTTCATCCCTCGATGCTAATACGATGGCTATTAGGATCGCTGCAAAGGTCGGTGCAAGAAAGAAAGCCATGATACAGGAAAAAGCAGTATCCATGGGAATAAAGATCCTCAATCCTTCCAGGAGTGAATGAGATGACGGATCTTTCTAACCAGAAGAGGATGGCTGCAGAGATCCTGGATTGTGGTATACACAGAGTATGGATGGATCCTGAGGCTGCTAGCGATATCGCAGTCGCTATTACACGAGCGGATCTCCGTGAACTCATAAAGAAAGGAAGCATTGCAGCCGCTAAACCAAAAGGGGTCAGCAGAGGTCGTGCAAGAGTTCGGGATGCTAAGCGCAAGTATGGCCACCGCAAGGGGCAGGGCTCAAGAAAAGGTACAAAGGGAGCAAGGAACCCCAGAAAAGATCAGTGGATTAAAAGGATCCGTGCCATCAGGGCAAGGCTAAAGGAACTTCGTGCAGATGGTTCATTGGAGAAATCCACATATTGCAAGATCTATCGTAAGGCAAAAGGTGGAGAATACCGTAGTGTTGCACACATGGAATCACACCTTGAATCACAGAAGCTCCTTAAACGTGAGGGATGAAGATGAGCAAGAGAAGCTTTGATATTTTATCCAGGAGGGTATGATCATGGCAACAGGTCCCAGATATAAAGTCGCTTTCAGGCGACGAAGGGAAGGACGCACCAATTATCACCAGCGTCTTAAGTTACTCCTATCAAAAGAAGACCGTGTAGTGGTCCGTAAGAGTTCAAAACATATTCAGGTTCAGCTAGTAGCTCCCACACCTGAAGGCGATGTCACTCTTTCATCAGCCATATCTACAGAGCTTAAGAAATATGGTTATGACGCTTCCACTGGCAACACGCCGGCAGCTTATCTTACCGGCCTCTTGTTTGGTTACAGGACCCTAAGCAAGGGATACGATTATGGGATACTTGATATTGGATTACAGGCATCATCTCCTGGTTCCCGTGTCTATGCAACTTTAAAGGGCATAGTCGACTCAGGATTAGAGGTGCCCCATGATCCATCCGTATTCCCTTCTGATGAGAGGATCAGAGGCGAACATATTGCAGAATATATGGAAGGATCAAACCTGCCAGGACTGTTCGATGCGGTCAAGGAAAAGATCTCTTCTGATTTCAATTAGGTGATCATATGGCATATCAGTTCGAAGAAGAGGAATGGATTCCACAGACAAGGCTTGGTAAGCTAGTTCAGGAGGGTCAGATCACTTCCATGGACGAGGCGATCGATTCGGGACTGCCTTTGAGGGAATCCAGAATTGTGGATATACTGCTCCCCAACCTTGAAGATGAGGTTCTGGACATTAACATGGTCCAAAGAATGACCGACTCAGGACGCCGTGTAAAGTTCAGAGCTACGGTCATCGTGGGGAACGGCGATGGCTTTGTGGGTCTTGGTCAGGCTAAAGATAATCAGGTAGGTCCGGCCATCAGAAAAGCTATTGAGAATGCGAAGATCAATCTGGTACGCGTGAAGCGCGGATGCGGTTCATGGGAATGTGCTTGTGGTCTTAACCACACCGTACCGTCTGAAGTAAAGGGTAAGGCGGGAAGTGTTATTGTAGTGCTTATGCCTGCACCCAGAGGTCTTGGACTTGCTGCCGGCGGAACAGCAAAGAAAGTGCTGGAAAAGGCAGGTATCAAGGACGTTTGGACACGGACAGAAGGTACTACCAGAACTACGCTGAATTTCGCAAAGGCAACATTCAATGCTCTGCAGGCAACAGGTACTGTCAAGCATCCGATCCATGTCCGCAAGGAGGAGGCTTGAGATGTTCGTACTTGTAAGGATGCGTGGTAATGTAGATGTAAGGGGTTCTATTCAGGATACCCTTCACATGCTTCGCCTGAACAGGGTGAATCACTGTGTAGTGATAAATGATACTCCTCACAATAGGGGTATGATCCAGATGGTCAAGGACTATGTTGCCTACGGTACAATAGATGCATCTACTCTTGCAGAGGTGCTCACCAACCGTGGTAAGCTTGAAGGCGGAGAGAGGCTCACAAACGAGTATCTTTCTCAAAATACGGATTATTCCACAATCGCTGAACTTGCTGATGCGGTATGTGCCGGAAAAGCTTCACTTAAGGACGTACCGGGGTTGAAACCAGTATTCAGGCTTCATCCGCCGCGTAAAGGACACGCAGGGATCAAAAAGCCGGTAGAGCTTGGAGGAGTGCTGGGGAATCACGGAGAAGATATAAAGTCACTTCTGAACCAGATGAGGTAATATCATGAGCAAGGGAAACACAAAGAAGTTCAGAGGTTCTCGCACCTGTGGTGGCGGTACTCACAAAAACAGACGTGGCGCAGGTAATCGCGGCGGCAGAGGAAGAGCAGGGATCTGTAAACATCATGCTATCAGAGCTATTCTTCTGGGGTATGATCAGGGTAAACATGGTTTCACCCGTCCGCCAAAGACCCTTAAACCGGTATCTGTCGTAAATGTGGGTGAGCTTGATGAGCTTGCAGATGAGTTAGTACTTGATGGTCTGGCCCAGCTTGAGGACGGGCAATACCGTATCGATCTGACATGTCTTGACATAGATAAGGTACTTGGTACCGGTAGGGTTACGAAGAAGCTTGCTGTCACAGCCTATGAGTTCTCTGGCGTGGCAAGAGAAAAAATAGAGGCTGCAGGCGGCTCATGCCTGGGGCCTTAAAGGTAATGCCGACAGGCATTACTTATTCCATTTTTGTAATATAAACTACTATAGGGTGCAACTTTATTAATGTAAACGTATATTTAGGTTTATTAATTGTATATAAGCACAAATTCTGTGTTTGCATTTCTCCAGCTTAAAGGGTGGAATGATGAGTTTCAAGGAGAGTTTAGACCCCATATTTAAAAAATTACCTGCAGTTGCCAGTCCTGAAGGCCACGTACATTTCAAGAAAAAACTTATGTGGACGTTGGGTGTACTTGTGCTATACTTTGCACTTGCTAATGTGCCTTTATTTGGATTATCTGCAGATTCGATAGATTTGTTCGAACAATATCGTGCCTTCTTTGCAGGGGCATCCAATTCATTGATCCTGCTTGGTATAGGTCCCATCGTCACAGCATCAATTGTGCTCCAGTTGCTTGTTGGTGCAAACGTGATAAACCTGGACCTTTCCAATCCTTCTGACCAGGCTTTTTTCCAGGGTGCACAGAAATTCATGGTATTTGTGATGATCGTACTGGAAGCTTTGCCTCAGATCATGGGTGGATATATCCAGCCAGATCTTGATCTTGCTACTTCCTTGGGTGTCAGTGGAACCATCATTACTATACTTATCTTTGTTCAGATATGCATTGGCGGCGTGCTTATACTGTTCATGGACGAAGTGGTCTCAAAATGGGGTATTGGTTCTGGCGTCGGTCTTTTCATTGTAGCAGGTGTTTCCCAGCAGATAGTTACTGGTCTGTTTAACTGGCAATCCGATTCTTCTGGCCTCCCTATAGGTTTCCTTCCAAAATGGATATATATAATTCAGAATGAGGAGTTGGTCACCCTCTTTACAACAGGGCAGGGGCTTCTGTATGTGCTTGTAACTGGAGGCATACTGGCCCTTGTGAGTACTATTCTCATATTCTTACTGGTGGTCTTTGTTGAAAGTACGCGTATCGAGATCCCCTTGGCTCATAGTGCTGTAAGGGGTGCCAGGGGCAAGTTCCCTGTGAAACTGATCTATGCATCAGTTCTTCCAATGATCCTTGTGCGTGCTCTTCAGGCTAACATTCAGCTTATAGGCCTTTTATTGAGTGGAAGAGGGATCACGATCTTTGGGGAGTATGTAGGCTCACAACCGATAAATGGCATCATGTATTACCTTGCACCTATTAACAGTCCATATGACTGGATCCCATCCTTGGTCAGGGAATCTTTTTCCAGCATGGGGGCTCCTGTACCAGCCGTATGGCAGATCGGACTGCATGTCTTTTTAGATGCTGTGATGCTCATTGGAGGTGGGATCATCTTTGCTCTGTTCTGGATAGAAACAACAGGTATGGGTGCAAAGCAGACCGCTCAAAAGGTATTCAATTCCGGTATGCAGATCCCAGGTTTCAGGCGTAATGTAGGCAGCATTGAAAAGGTTATGGTCCGTTATATTCCAAAAGTCACTGTCATAGGTGGTGCATTCATTGGTTTGCTCACACTTGTCGCAAGTCTTCTTGGCACGCTGGGAGGAGCAGGCGGAACAGGTCTTCTTCTTGCTGTAAGCATTGTATATCGTCTGTATGAGGACATAGCATCGGAACAGATGATGGAAATGCATCCGATGATCAGATCATTCTTCGGACAGGACTAAAAAGGGGAAATTTCGATGAATATAGTATTATTTGGTCCGCCTGGTGCCGGTAAAGGCACCCAGGCCAAGGAACTGGCTAAGCATTACAATATACCTCATATTTCCACAGGAGACATTTTACGTGCCAATGTGAGGGAAGGTACGAAGCTTGGAATGAAGGCAAAGGAATATATGGACAAAGGAGAGCTTGTACCAGATGAGGTATTGATCGGGATCATCAGGGATCGCCTTCAGCAGCCCGATTGTAAGGATGGGTACATGCTTGATGGCTATCCTCGCACTATTCCACAGGCAGAAGCCCTGCAGGATATTCTCAAGAAGATTGGTAAGCCCCTTGAAGTGGTTCTGAATATAGATGTTCCCGATGACGAGCTCATAGGCAGGTTGAGTGGGCGCAGGATGTGCTCTTGTGGTGAAAGTTACCATTTGATATTCAATCTTCCTTTAAAGGAAGGCACATGTGACTCTTGTGGCGGGAAACTATATCAGCGCGATGATGATAAGGAAGAGGTAGTTCGTCAGAGGCTCGAGGTATATGCAGCTAAGACAAAACCCCTTATCGATTATTATAGCGACAGGGGTATTCTTGTGAACATCGATGGTACTGGTTCCGTTGAAGATGTTTTCAGGCAAATATGTGATGTACTTGATCCATATAGGAAATAAAGTGGGGATTTGATCGTGGTAACCACTGATTTCAAGAAAAAAGTCGATCATATGCTGTTGGCCTTGGGTTTATCCCTTATGATCGGAATAATGGTATTAGGCCAGGATTTCAGGGATTCTCTGGGTACAGCAGTGGGCTTTTTTATGGACCCGCTCATTAGTTTGGTGGGAGAGTCAAACTTCCATCTTATTCTGTTCATAATGGCTGCAATTACAGCTCTTTATGCCTCCCTTATTCAGAAGTATACCATTGACTGGGAACTGATGCGTAATACTCAGGAAGGGATGCGCGTTTTTCAGAAAGAGTACCGGGAAGCTCAGATTGCAAATAACACTGCTGTAATGAAAAAGCTTGAGGAGCAGAGAACAAAAATGATGTCTGATCAGATGGAGATGTCCAAACAGCAATTCAAGCCCATGGCATACATCAGTATCATTTCGCTACCATTGTTCATGTGGGCGTATCATTTTATTTCAGGGCATGCAGGTGCCTCTCTGAACTTTCCTTTCTGGGGGTATCAGGTGCTTACCGACACTGTCTGGGGTCCAATTCAATACTGGATATTCTGGTATTTCATTACATCTCTTGCAGTGAGTCAGCTGATCAGGAAAGCATTGGATGTTGGTGGAGTATAATGCTTATTACCATTAGTGGTCTTCCGGGCAGCGGTACCACTACGGTTTCCAATTTGCTGGCCAGACACTATGAAATGGAAATGATCTCTGCAGGTGAGGTATTCCGCACCCTTGCAAAAGAGAGAGGTGTGACACTTGCTGAGTTTGGTGAATTGGCAGAAAAGGACGAATCTATAGACATCCAGATAGACAAGCGTCAGCAGGAGATCGCAGCGGTTAGGGATAATATTATACTGGAAGGCAGACTTGCCGGGCATATGGCTTCCCATGCATTAAAAGTGTGGCTAAAAGCGCCTATAGATATTCGCGTGCAGAGGATCGTTGGCCGTGAAAAGACCTCTTTCACACAAGCTCTTGAGGAAACTCTTGAAAGAGAAGCCTCAGAAGCTTTGAGATATCGCGAGATCCATGGTATTGATATAAATGATCTGTCAATTTACGATCTTGTAATAGACTCGAACAGATGGGACCAATTCCAGATAATTCATATACTTTCTACATGCATCGATGCTCTTATCAATAAAGGGGGAGAGCGGACAGTTGAAAGATCCTGATTCTTCTAATATTTTAGTTGGCAAGCACATTGAACTTATCCATAAGACAAAAGCATTGACTGATGTTCGTTATGGCTGTTCTCCCTATATGCGCTCCATAGAACAGCATTTGCTTATGGGTGTAATTAATCTCAACAAGCCAAATGGTCCTACCAGTCATGAGGTTACTGCGTGGGTGAAAGCCATTTTAGGACTTCAAAGGGCAGGTCATTCCGGTTCTCTGGACCCGGGTGTAACTGGTTTGCTTCCCATAATGCTGGGTAAGGCCACAAAGACCGTTTCTGCACTTCGTCTTTCAGGAAAGGAATATGTATGTCTCATGCGGCTGCACGATGTACTTCCGGAGAAGACCATAAAGAAGGTCTGTGCTGAGTTCACGGGTCCGATCTATCAGATGCCTCCTGTGATATCGGCAGTAAAACGTTCCATACGTGTCAGGAACATCTATTATCTTGATGTGCTTGAGATCGATGGTCCCATGGTGCTCATGAAAGTTGGGTGTGAAGCAGGTACATATATACGAAAGCTTTGCCACGATATTGGTCTGGCGCTAGGCTGCGGGGCTCACATGCAACAGCTCATAAGGACAAGGACAGGGCCTTTTAATGAAGATACTGTCATAACTTTGCAGGAATTGAAGGATGCTTTTGTTTTCTGGAAGGATGAAGGGCTTGAAAGCGAGCTGCGAAGGGTAGTAAGGCCTATGGAGGAAGGTCTGTCGCATCTTCCCAAGATCGTAGTTCGTGACAGCGCTGTGGATGCACTCTGCCACGGAGCTTCTCTTGCTGTGCCCGGGATAGTAAGTCTTGATCCCGGCATAAAGCATGAACAGCAGGTGTGCCTCTTTACTCTGAAAGGTGAAGGGGTAGCAATAGCCACTGCAAAGATGGACAGTGCCGGTATCATGGATGCAAGCAATGGAATGGCTGCATGCACCGAAAGAGTAATAATGGATGTGGATGTTTACCCTAAATGCTGGCACAGGCGAAATGCCGAGGTAGTCTAGTGGTAGGGCGCAAGCCTGGAAAGCTTGTGGGGCTTCAGCCCCTCGGGAGTTCGAATCTCCCCCTCGGCGCTTAAATTTCTATTTTTGTTGCCATTGGTTATTATCTATATGAAAGTGTTTCCTTCAATTTTTAACAAT